>NZ_JBVAPG010000077.1:0-39426 GCF_055413685.1 Bradyrhizobium sp. LeoA1Lang
TCGTGCCACAATGGCCGGCGGTGGGCGTGCTCTTGGTCGATGCTTGCATCAGACTCTCCGATGGTTCGAGTGTGGAAACCCAAACCTACCGGAAAGGGCGCGCTCACCGCCCCATGGAATCTACGGGCTATGCCGCCCGTGGATCATAGACGTACATAAAATCCATGCATCGCGAGGTCACCGGTAGCAGCAGACTCAGCGCTTGATCACGAACCCACGCTCCCGCGGCGCTGAATTCGCGCTTGCTGTTGCCGTTGCGGCGGGCGATCGCGACGATCTTTTCCGCGCGCGGGCGCCGCTCTTGCTCGAAATTCTGGAAGGTCAGGCCGAGTTCCTGTCCGTCGAGCATGAGTTTGCCGAGCCGCATCGCGTCTTCCAGCGCCAGCGAAGCGCCTTGGCCGGCATGCGGGCTGGTGGCATGGGCGGCGTCGCCGATAAGGAGCGAGCGCTTGCGCGACCAGGTCGGCAGGCTGGCGACGTCGAGCGTGTCGGTCACCACGATGTTCTCGGCGGCCTCGATGATGCGCGGGATCGGATCGTGCCACCCCCGATGGAAGTCGCGCAAATGCTGCTTCAGCGCCGCCTGATCCATGGCACGGAACGCTCCGGCGTCGACACCATGCGAAGGCTGCGTGCTCCACCACATCGCGCCGTCGGTGGGGTCGGAGCTGCAGAAGCCGTAACCGAAGAAGCCGCTTTGGCCGAACGTGGTCTCGACGCGTCCGCCGATCGATCTGCCTTCGAGCACAGAACGGGGCACGAAGCCGCCGAAACCGATCAGCCCGGTGTCGAACGGTTCTGGCCCGTCGGGCACCACATGGCGCCGCACTTTCGAGTGCACGCCGTCGGCACCGATCAGGAAATCGCCTTCGGCGGTCGTGCCGTCGGCGAAATAAGCGACGATCGGCTGGTCGGGCCGGTCGATGATCCTGACCAGGCGCTTCTCGAAATAGAGCTCGGCGTTCGAGCACCTGGCCTTGTTGAAGAGGATCTCCTGCAGCGTGGCGCGGCGCATGTTCACCGCCGGTTGGCCAAAGCGCTTCTCCATGTCGCGGTTGATCGAGCCGAGCTTCCTGCCGCCTTGCGAATAGAAATCGAAGGATTCGGCGATCGAGCCCTGGCGGATCAGTTCGTCGGCGAGGCCGAGCTCGGCCATCACGTGCATGCCGTTCGGCGCGATCTGCAGGCCGCCGCCGATGCCGCTCGAATGCGGCCAGCCCTCGTAGATTTCGACGTCGTAGCCGGCACGCTTGAGGAAGATCGCAGCGACAGGGCCGGCGATGCCGCCGCCAATGATCAGGGCCTTGCGGGGACGGCGCGGCATGGCTTGCTCCGTTCGGTTGCGTGGGTTACGAAAGGTGAGCAGCTAATTATCTTACTATATAAGATATCTATTTACTAAGATATAGGGGAAGCCTTGTCAAGGTTGAAGCCGCGCGCGGCGTTGATGCAGGAACTGGAAGAGGCGATGCGGCGGTCATCCGCACAGGGCGTCCTGTACGGGCAAGCCGTTGCCAATGTGGCCGGAATTTCCGGTTCCGACCTCGAATGCCTCGACTTCCTCAACCTTGAAGGCCGCGTGACGGCGGGCCGGCTTGCGGAGGTCACCGGGCTCACCACTGGCGCCATCACGGGCGTGGTCGACCGCTTGGAGAAGGCCGGCTTCGTGCGTCGCGAGCGTGATGAGACCGACCGCCGCAAGGTCTACATCGTGACTGTGCCCGAGAACGCTGCCAGGATTGGGCGCTACTACGTGCCGATGCAGGAGGCGATGCTGCGGCTCTGGAGCACCTATTCGGAAGCCGAGCTGCATTTGCTGCTGCGCTTCGCCAACGAGGGCTACAGGGCCGTGCTGGAAGCGACCGAGATGCTCAAGGGGCTGCTCGATGTACCCGAGGAGAAGCCGGCTAAGAAGCGCGGGCGTCCGCCTCGGCGGTGAGCGCGGCACGGTAGCGCGCCGCAGCGACATACATGCCCCACATCGCCCCCAGCATCATCCAGAAGTGACGCCAGTGATCGGTGTCGATGATGAAGCTCTCGCCGACGGTGCCGAGGAAGGCTGCGAAGATCGCCAGATAAGTCCTCTGCCAAGGCACGGGCAGGAAGATGTAGCGGAATCCCGTGACCACGGTGACGAAGACCAGCGCCGGATAGGTGAGGCCGGAGATCCAGCCGCCTGACATGAACGCGTTCAGGTAGGAATTGTGGGTGTCCTCGGGGAAGTAGTTGCGGAATTGCAGCGGACCGATGCCGAAGGGCAGGTCGAGCGCCATCTCGGCGCCGAGGATGTGGCGCCCGAACCGGCCGAAGCGGCCTTCGTCATAGCTCTGGTCGAAGCTCGCGCGCTGCTTGAACATCTGTGCGATCGAGTCGAAGGACAACAGGATCGCGACCAGCGCGACCGCGAGGATGACGGCAACCAGCGCCATCACGATGATGCGCGAGCGCTCGGTCTGCGAGCGGCTGGTCAACACCATCACCGCCAGCATGAATGCCGCGGTGATGACGAGGCCGCCCCAGGCCGCGCGCGAGAACGCGAGCAGGATCGCGAGCGACATGATGCCGACGGCGATGGTGTTGCGGAATGCCTTGCCCGGAGGGGCGGAGACGACGCTTTGCAACGAGAACAGCGCCGGCAGGATCAGGAAGGCGCCGAGCACGTTCGGATCCTTGAAGGTGCCGCGCGCGCGCTCATACAGGGTCAGGAGATCGTTGCCGCCGGGCACGAGGTGGAAATAGCCGCCGATCGCCGCGAGCGATGCGATCATCCCGCCGACGATCAGGCCGCGCCGGAGCATGTCGAGCCGCGCCTCGGTGTCTTCGGAAGTAACCATGGCGAAGAACACCACGGTGACCGCCATGTACCAGGACGTCGCGATCCAGGTCGAGACCTCCGGCCTGTCGAGGAACGGAATGGCGCCGATGCTGTAGCCGACATTGAGCAGGACGAGCATCAGCAGCAGCGGCATCAAGGCGAGCCGCATCCGCAGGCCGGTGGCGAAGAAGATGATGACCGCCGTCAGCGTCACCAGTTCGTAGGGGCTCGGCTCGATGAAGACGATCGCGCCGGAGGCGCCTGCGAGCCACACCATCGCGCGCTGCAGCGCCAGCACGCCGGGCGCGGCTTGCGGGAATGAACTGTCGGCTGTCGCCGCATACGCCATTACGAACTCACGCAACCAAACGATACAACCGCACTGTCATTGCGAGCGGAGCGAAGCAATCCATTTATCCCCGGGTTGCGACATGGATTGCTTCGCTCCGCTCGCAATGACGGCTCTCAATACGCGTTCTCGTTCTTGGTCAGCAGCGAGAACGGCGTCTTCAGGAGGATGTAGAGGTCGAACAGCACCGACCAGTTCTCGATGTAATAGAGATCGAATTCGACGCGCTTCTGGATCTTCTCGTCGGTGTCGACCTCGCCGCGCCAGCCGTTGATCTGCGCCCAGCCGGTGATGCCGGGCTTGACGCGGTGGCGCGCGAAATAGCCGTCGACCGCTTCGTCGAACAGGCGGTTCTGCAACTTGCCCTGCACCGCATGCGGACGCGGGCCGACGAGGGAGAGATTGCCCTTCAGCACGACGTTGAAGAGCTGCGGCAATTCGTCGAGGCTGCTCTTGCGGATGAAGCGGCCGACGCGGGTGACGCGAGGATCGTCCTTGGTGACGACCTTCGAGGCGGTGGGATCGGCCTGATGATGGTAGAGCGAGCGGAACTTGTAGACATCGATCCGCTCATTGTTGAAGCCGAAGCGCTTCTGGCGGAACAGCACCGGGCCCGGACTGTCGAGCTTCACCGCGAGCGCCACCAGCCCCATCACCGGCAGCGCGGCGAGCAGGATCAGGCCGCCGACGATGCGGTCGAACAGCCATTTCATCACCAGATCCCAGTCGGTGATCGGGGCCTCGAACACGTCGAGCGTCGGCACCTTGCCGACATAGGAATAGGAGCGGGGACGGAAACGCATTTTGTTGGTGTGCGTCGACAGGCGGATATCGACCGGCAGCACCCAGAGCTTCTTCAACATTTGCAGGATGCGGGTCTCCGCCGAGATCGGCAGCGCGAACAACACGAGGTCGACGCGGGTGCGGCGGGCAAACTCGACGATATCGTCGACCTTGCCGAGCTTCGGGCTGCCGGCGCAGCTATCCATCGCGCGATCATCGTTGCGGTCGTCGAACACGCCGAGCACACGGATGTCGGTGTCGGATTGTGCCTTGAGCGCTTCGACGAGCTGCTCACCGTTCTCGTCGGCGCCGACGATCACGGTGCGGCGGTCGAGCCGGCCGTCGCGCGCCCAGCGCCGCACCAGGCCGCGCAGGATCAGCCGCTCGACGATCAGGGCCGCGAGACCCACGAAGAAGAATGCCGTCAGCCAGACCCGCGAGATTTCGCCGCCAAGCTTGACCAGGAACGACACGCCGATGAACAGCAGGAACACGATCGCCCAGGACGAGATCATGCGCGTCGTCTGCCGCAACTGTCCGCGGAACATCTGGATTTCGTAGATATCAGCGGCCTGGAAGCAGACCACCGCCGATATCGTCATGGCGAGGATCGCCGCGACATATTCCCAGCGGAAGCCGGAGAGCGGCATCACGTACCAGAGATAAAGCGCGACGCCGATCAGGCTCAGCAGGATGAAATCGATGAGGCGAACGATGCCGGTGATGACGACGGGCGAATAGGCGCCGCGGACCTTTTCATTGGTAACGGCGAGCGCTGCGGGCGATAGCCTGCGGCGTCGTTCGACCGGCGGACGGCCGCCACCGGCGGTCGCTGCCGCGTCCAGCATCGAGCGTGCATTAATCGGTTCCACGTCGTCACGTCCGTTGTTTGAGCATGATCTTTTCGGAAAACCGGTGCCCACTTTTCCGGATCATGCTCTAGCGACCGCAGATAGGGATGCAGAGGCCGCTGCGGAATTGCCCCGCGTCAGGGATTAGGGGAGAAATCGGAACAAACGGTTACGTGGGTAACTTGTGGTTAACGATTGGCAAATGCATCGCGATAGCCGGCGAGGACGCCCTCGACCATCGCCTTCTGCGAAAAATGCGCCGAGATTCGCTCGCGCAGCGCCTGCGCACGCGCCAATGTCGCCGCGGGATCGTCGAGCGCGCGGCTGATCGCTTCCGCCATCGCAGCGGCGTTGCTTGGCGCAAACAGCGCATCCGTGTGTGGGCCGAAGATCTCGGGGATGCCGCCGACATTGGCTGCCACCATCGGGATCCCCGCGGCCGCAGCCTCGATCACGACATAGGGCATCGAGTCGCCGCGGGAGGGAACGACCAGCAGCTTGCCTTTCGAGAACCCGTAGCGCGCTTTGACATGGCCGATGAAGCGCGCGGCATCGCCAAGTTCAAGCTGTTTGACCTGCGCCTTCAGCTTCTCCGATTCCTCGCCGTCGCCGGCAAGCGTCAGCGTCAGCGGCTTGCCTTCGGCGCGCAGTTTCGCCACCGCGTCGATCAGGAGGTCGGCCCCCTTGATGTGCCTGAACTCGCCGACATAGACGATGTCGGTGGCATCCTCGGCGCGTGCCACCGGATCGAATTCTTCCGCGGTCACGCCATTGAACACGCAGCGCACCACGCCGCTGGTCGGCGTGCCGACCGTGCGTTGATACGTGTCGCGTGCGAAGGCGCTTTCGAACAGGAACAGGTCGGTGCTGTTCATCAGCGCGCGCTCAAGCCGGCTGTAGAAATTGCCCTTCAGCGTGTCGAGCGGGTAGTGCAGCGAGCCGCCGTGCGGCGTGTAGACGCGAATCGTGTGCTTGGAGTGCGGCCGCAGGCGGACGTAAGCGCCGGCCTTGGCGCCGTGGCCGTGCAGCACGTCCGGCTTCAATTTCCAGATCAGGCCGGCGATCTGCGCCCAGACCATCGTATCGGCAAACCGCGGCTCGCGGCGAATGGCCACACGGCGGACGCCGAGCTTTAGGCGCGGTTCGATTTCCGCTAGCGCGGTGGCGGCGCGCTCGCCGCCGGTGATGCTGTCCGTGACGATGCCGACGTGATGGCCGCGCTCGATCTGTCCGTTGGCAACGTCGAGGATATGACGAAAGATCCCACCGACAGGGGCTCGCACGACATGCAGGATGCGAAGCGGCTGGTCGGATTCCATGGTCACAACGCACGCCCGCCAATGAATATGCGATCGCGGGCTGAAGCGCCGCGCGCAAGCATCGAAAGCAGGCAAAAGGCAGCGGCGCGCAGGCGGCGCATTCTGGGAATCCCGGCAAAATATCGCGGCCGATTAAGGACGCCCATGGTTAACAAAGCATGACGCGCGGGCGTGTGCGCCCGTGCTGTTCGTCAACCGGGCCGATTAACCCAGCGGCAACCTTAATGGAGTGTAATCGCGCCGGCTGAGACAGATTGAGTGGCGTCCCCGCGGGAGTGAACAATGCGTTTTGCGTTCTGGCGTGCAGGCAAGGAGAGGGCCGTGGTCCAGCGCGCGCTTGCAAAGCCCGCGCCGGCTGTGGGCGAGCCCGCGACCGTTGCCGCGTCGCCTGCGGGCGATCTCGACCTGCCTGCGCTCGGCCGGGCGCTGATGCGCAAGCGGAGCTGGATCATCGTGCCGACGGTGCTGGCGTTCACGCTGTCGCTTGCCGCGGTCAATATGGTGACGCCGCGCTACAAGTCGGAAGCGCGCATCCTGATCGACGGCCGCGAGAACGTGTTCCTGCGGCCGAGCGGCGAGCGCAACGAAGAGCGCAACGTCGTCGATCCGGAGGCCGTCACCAGCCAGGTGCAGCTCCTGCTGTCGCGCGATCTCGCGCGCGAGATCATCAAGAAGAACAAGCTTGCCGAGCGGCCGGAATTCGATCCCGTGCTGCAGGGCTTTTCGCCGCTGAAATCGCTGCTGGCGCTGTTCGGCATCGGGCGCGACCCGTTCTCGCTGACGCCGGAAGAGCGCGTGCTGGAAGCCTATTACGAGCGCCTGCAGGCTTACGCGGTCGACAAGTCACGCGTCATCGTCGTCGAATTCCAGTCGCGCGATCCCGAGCTTGCCGCACGCGTCGCCAACTCGATCGCCGAAGGTTATCTGGTGCTGCAGCAGAATGCGCGGCAGGAGCAGGCGAAAACGGCGAGCCAGTGGCTTGCCGGCGAGATCGAGAATTTGCGGAAGAAAGTCGCGGACGCCGAATCCCGCGTCGAGGATTTCCGCTCCAAGTCGAGCCTGTTCGTCGGCACCAACAACACCTCGCTGTCCAACCAGCAGATGGGCGAGCTCAACACGCAGCTCAACAATGCGCGTGCACTGAAGGCGGATGCCGAGACCAAGGCGCGGCTGATCCGCGAGATGCTGCAGAGCGGCAAGCCGATCGAAGCTTCCGAAGTGTTCAATTCCGAACTGATCCGCCGCCTCAGCGAGCAGCGGGTCACGCTGCGCGCGCAGCTCGCCGAGCAATCGTCGACGCTGCTCGACAATCATCCGCGTATCAAGGAATTGAAGGCGCAGCTTGCCGATCTCGATCGGCAGTTGCGCGAGGAGGCGGCCAAGATCTCCCGCACGCTCGACAATGACGCCCGTGTTGCCGGCGGCCGCGTCGAGGCGCTGAGCGCGAGCCTCGATCAATTGAAGAAGCAGGCGTCGTCCTATAACGGCCAGGACGTCCAGCTCCGCGCACTGGAGCGCGAAGCCAAGGCGCAGCGTGACCTGCTTGAGTCCTATCTGGCGAAATATCGCGAAGCCAATACCCGCGAGAACATCGACGCAGGACCGTCCGATGGCCGCATCATCTCGCGCGCGTCGGTGTCCAACACGCCGGCCTATCCGAAGAAGCTGCCGATCGTGCTGATCGCGACGCTGGCGACGCTGTTGCTTTCTTCGGGCATGGTGGTGACCGGCGAGCTCCTGCGCATGACCGCGCCGCGCGCCGCCGCATCGGTCGTGCCGCAGACGACGGCGCGGGCGCCGGTTCGCGCTGCCGCCGTCGAGAGCGACGAGCAGGAACCGGAGCTGGAGCCGGCAGCGGAGCCCGAGCCCGAGGTCGAGGCCGCATCCATCGCGCCGCAGCCTGAAGCCGCCGCAGCCATCGGGGAAATCGAGCTGCTCGCCGAGAAGCTGCGCCGGGCTGGCGCCGACGCACGCAAGGTCACCGTGCTGGGGACGGCCTCGAGCGAGAGCATCGCGCTGACCACGCTGACGCTGGCACGGCTGATGGCCCGCGAAGCCAAGGTCGCCGTCGTCGACCTCGCAGCGGCGTCTCCGACGATAGCGGCGGTCTCGACCGATCCTGGCGCGCCGGGGCTTGCCGAATTGATGCAGGGGCAGGCGACGTTTTCCGAGATCATCACGCGCGACCGGCTGTCACGGGTCAACCTGGTCAGTGCCGGCCGCCCCGGCTTCGATCGCACGCAACTGCAGTCGCCGCGGCTGGCGCTCGCGATCGACGCGCTGCTAGGCGTCTACGACCACGTGCTGCTCGATGCCGGCACGGCTTCCGACCTGCCTGCCGATCTGTTGACGGCGCATGCCCGCGCCGTCGTGGTGCCGGATGCCTCGATGGCCGACGATGCCCGCCGCCTGATGCGCGAGCAGCTTGCCGCTGTCGGTTTCTCGGAAGTGACGATGCTGACGAAGCCGTGCGAGCCATCGGACGCCGTCGAGCCGGGCCCGCGCGTGGTCGCAGCGTAGACCAACGGCGCTAAAGCGTGATGACTTTTCTTCGAATCGTCATCCCGCTTTAGCTCTTTGTTTGAGCATGATCTTTTTCGGAAAACCGGTGCCCACTTTTCCGGATCATGCTCTAGGAGGCCGAGACCTTCAATCGGTCGGCGTGAACTCGGTTGCCTGGACGATCGCTTTCCACCGATCGGATTCGGATGCGAGCAGCCGGTTAAAGTCGGCCATCGGGATCGCGTCAATCTCGACGAACTGTCTTGCCATGCCGGCTTTGACCTCGTCGGTGCGCAAGGCCGCCTGGATCGAGCCATTGAGCCTTTCGACGATGTCGGCCGGGGTCTTTGCCGGAACGAAAAACCCAAACCATGTGAGGTCCTCAAGCGAGGGATAACCGGCTTCGGCCATCGTGGGCACATCGGGAAGAAACGCGCTGCGGCGTGGACCGGTGGTCGCCAGCGCACGAAGCTCTCCGGACTGGACGAGGCCAAGGGAACTGCCGAGCGGCATGATGGCCGAGGCGATCTCGCCTTTCACGAGATCCTGTAGCGCGGCCCTGCCTTGATAGGGCACGTGGAGATACTCGAACCGCGCAGTGCGGCCCAGCATCGCTCCGATGAAGTGCAGCGTCGATCCAGCGCCCGCCGTGCCGTAGGTCGCCTGCGTCGGATTGGCGCGGCACCATGTGATGAATTCAGCCAGCGTCTTTGCCTCACGCGGCACCTTCGGACCCACCGTCAGCAATGTCGGGAATGAGGCGACGGTCGATACCGGAGTAAAATCCCGCGGCTCGTATCTGAGTGTCTTGTAGACGTGAGGAAACAGCGTCAAGAAGCCAAGTGGCGCCAGCAGAAGGACAGATCCATCGGGGGCGGCGGCCCTCACGGCTTCCACCGCGACGCGTCCGCTCGCACCTGGCCGGGTCTCGACCACGATCGACGCCGCATAATCCTTCATCTGATCGGCGACGAGCCTTGCCACGGCATCGGGGAGCCCGGGCGTGAACCCTGTCAGGATATGCGCGGTCTTCAGGCGCGGCTCGGCGATGCTCTGCGGCACGAGACCGGCGGCGGAGAAAGCGACGCCGGCCCCTGACATTGCCAGCACATCGCGGCGCGTCATCACCATCCAAGCCATCGGGTCCTCCGCGTCTGAAACGACTGGATCGGGACCATGAGGATGCTTGAGGCGGGCATATCCGTCCAATGCTAGTATGTGAGGGTTTCATAACTGTTTTGATAAGGATCGGACATGCAATCCATTGAGCGAGCCCGGCGCCGCATCAAGCTGCGCGATCTCCATATCCTGCTCGTTGTGGCTCAGCGGGGCAGCATGGCAAAGGCCGCGGCCGAACTGGCGATTTCGCAACCGGCCGTGTCGAGAGCGATCGCCGACATGGAGCATGCACTCGGGCTTCGGCTTCTCGACCGCGGCCGCAACGGCATCGAGCCCACGCCGTATGGGCGCGCGCTCATCAAGCGCGGCACGACGATATTCGACGAGCTGATGCAGGGGCTGGAAGAACTCGAATTTCTTGCCGATCCAACCGTCGGACAGCTCCGCATCGGCAGCTCGGAGAGCGTCGCAGCCGGTCTGCTTCCAGCGGTGATCGATCGGTTCACGCGGCGCCATCCAGGTATCCGCCTGAATGTCGCGCAGATGGTGCTCGGCACCGCGCGTTACAGCGAACTGCGCGAGCGGAGCATCGATCTATTGCTGGGCTGGATCCCGACGCCGTTCGCCGAGGAAGATCTGGCGGTGGAGCCTGTGCTAAGTGACCCGCGTGTTGTGGTTGTGGGGCAGCGAAGCAAATGGGCGCGATGTTCCAGGGTCAGCCTGGCCGACCTTGCCGATGAAGCCTGGATATTGCCGCCGCCGGACACTTTTCCAGGCTCCGCCACGGCTGATCTGTTTCGCGAAAGCGGATTGAGCATGCCTCGCACGCCCGTCACGACGCTGTCGCTTCACCTCTGCTGCAGGCTCGCTGCGACCGGGAACTTCGTCACCTTGCTTCCAAGCTCGATTGTGCAGTCCAGCGGCCGCGATCTGTCGCTGAAGAGACTTCCGGTCAAGCTGCCGCGAACGTCGGCTGTGTCGGCGGCCATTGTGACGCTGAAGAATCGCACGTTGAGCCCGGCCGCCGAGATATTTGTCGCATGCGTTCGCGATGTCGCAAAATCGATGGCAGGCAGATCGGCGGCTCATAGTCATGAGCTGCATGGCGGTGGCAGATGATGCGCGCCTAGAGCATGATGACTTTTCTTCGAATCGTCATCCCGCTCTAGTTCTTTGTTTGAGCATGATCTTTTCGGAAAACCGGTCTCCACTTTTCCGGATCATGCTCTAGCGGAACATGCCGCGCAGGTTTTGCGCGAGATCGAACAGCGCGGGATTGCGCTTGACCAGCCGCTTGGCGCTGACGATGCCGGACATCGCGCTTGCCGCTAGCCTGCCGCGCCAGGAGAGCGGAATGAAGCTGTCGAAGATCGGCTCGTCGCTCTTGCAGAACAGCCGCTTGTATTCGTCCGAGCCGATGCCGAGGTCGAGGGCGCGGTAGTTCAGCGCGGCGTAGTGATCGATGATGTTGCGCATCAGGATCAGGCCGGGGCTGAACTTGGCGCTGGCAGACATCGTGTAGGTGTTGAACATCATCGAGAAGCGATGGCCGTCGGCGACGCCGGCGAAGATCGCGATCACTTCGTCGTCGCACTCGAGCGCGTGGATGTCGATGACGCGGCCGCCGCCCGGAACCTCGGTCAGGCAGGCGGAGCGGATGAAATCCTCCACGCCCGGCTCGGCAAAGACGTTGGGCAGCTTCTGTTCGGCCATGCGCTGCGGCTTGACGCGGAAGAACCAGTTCAGGACCCGCGTGACATCGGCGTCGGTGGCGGCGACCTGATAGCGATAGCCGGCGAGCTGCTGCAGCTTGCGTTCCTTGCCCTTCAATCGCCGCCGGAACGAATTGCTGATGAGGGTGGTGCGCTCGACGCCGGGCTCCATGGCGAGCAGGGGACAGTCATTCACCGAGGATTGGTGCGGCAGCAGAGCCAGCGGGTTCGGCAGATCGCGCCAGTTGAGCGGCTGCTGTTGCAAGGCGAGCACGTCGGCCTCGCCGCGCGCCGCGATGGCCGAGACCATGGTCCTGAGATCGGCAGCCGTTGCGCCCGCGGCGAGGTCGCGGTCCCACAGCGCCGTGTTGAAGGTGGCGTGCTTGCCGCCCATGAATGTGGCGCAGCGCACGCCAAGAGCGGTCTCGAGCGTCAGCGGCAGCACGAACAGCGGCCGGCGCTCGCCATCATGACCGATCACGATGAAGGGTGTGAGGCCCTCGCGCGCGCCGACCTGCCGCTGCCAGGCGGCGAGAAAATCAAAGCGCTGGTAGGGCGTGCAGAACTGCTTTTCGAAGCTGCGCCATGTCGGTTCGGCGGCTTCGAGATCGCGGATGATGTCGACACCGGTGACGCGGCTTGTTTTCGACCACGCTTCCAACTCCGCCGTTCGTGCTTCGATCGCGGCAGCCATGGTCATTGCTGAGTCCGGTATTAATCGATTATTTACAATTCGGCTTGGGCGACCTTCGCAGGGAAATGTCAACAAAGAGTAATAACAATCGTTAGACGGCGCCTGGAAACCGCCGGATCGGGGGCGGGACGTGGTGTCGGATATCACCTTCTTGAAGCGGGCGCAGATGGAGCTCGCTTACTTCTCAGGCTATGCGTGGTTGCGGCAGCGGCAGACCGGCGGGGCTGGCATCGTCCTGCGCTTCGAGCGCGTGCGTCCGCGCCGCCGCGAGCGGTTCCAGCCGCTGGCCTCGTGCGAGATCACCCCTCGGTTCCTGGACCGCACGATCCGGGCGCTCGAGCGCTGGAACTACGATATCGTCTCGATCGACGAAGCCTGCCGCCGCGCCGTCACCTTGCCGCTGCCGCGCCGCTTTGCCTGCCTGACGTTCGACGGCGGTTACAAGGATCTGGCGACGGATGCCTATCCGGTGCTGTCGAAGCATGGCGTGCCCTTCGCCATCTACCTGCCGAGTGCGTTTCCGGATGGGCTAGGGGAGGCGTGGTGGCTGGCGCTGGAGAAGATCATCGCGCGCGAGAGCCGCATCAGCCTCGTGATCGAGCGCAAGGAATTGCATTTTTCGATTCGTGGTGTGGCGGAAAAATACGAGCTCTACGACTTCCTCTCGAAATGGATGCGGACATTGGCGCCACCGGATCTCTCCGTCGCGATCAACGATCTCTGCAAGCGCTACGGCGTCGATCTGGCAGCACTGTCGCGCAGCGCTTCGATGGACTGGAGCGATCTCACGATGCTCGCGACCGATCCGAATGTCACGATCGGCAGTGCGACCGTGAACTATCCGGCGCTGTCGAACCTGCGCGACGTTGATGCCGAGCGCGAGATGGCGATGGGCAGGGCGGTGCTCGAGGCCGGCATCCGCCGCGAGGTCAGGCATCTTGCCTATCCGTTCGGAGACCGCGAGAGCTTTCGTCCTGTGCATGTGCTGATGGCTGGCGAGACAGGCTTTGACAGCGCGGTGTCGAGCATCGGAGGGATCGTGGAAGCGCAGGGGCGCACCAACCTGCACGTGCTGCCGCGGGTGTGCTGGGACGGGAGCCAGCGCTCGTTGCGTATGATGCGCGTGCTGCTCTCGGGGGTGATGTTTTCGCCGGTCCGACCGACGCTGCGTGTGCAGATCTAGACGCGGTCGGGCCGCGACATCCAGGCCACGATCGGCATCGCCGGCAGCACCCAGCCGAGCCCGGCCACGACATAGAAAATCGCCTGCAGCAGGCCTGAATTGGCAAGCCACGGCGTCTGCGCGACCGTCATCCCGAGCAGCGACCACACCACCACCAGCATCAGCAGGAAGATGGTTCCAAGCAGCTTGCGGGTGCGTATATTCATGGCCGGTTGATCGATAACTCGTGAGGCAAAGCGCGCCTTGCGCCTGCGAGGAGGCGGACTATAAGGGGCGCGCCAATCCGATCAAGCAGGACCGATGACCGCACGTTCCGTCTCCGAGCCCTCCCAAAATGCCGCCGTTCGCTGGTGGCTGCTTTCGGTCGCAGCCCTCATCGCGCTCATGGTGCTGGTCGGCGGGGCCACCCGGCTCACCGAATCCGGGCTTTCGATCGTCGAATGGAAGCCGGTCACCGGCACGCTGCCGCCGCTCACCGAGGCGCAATGGACGGAAGCCTTCGAGGGCTACAAGAAGATCCCGCAATATCGCGAGCTCAATGCCGGGATGACGCTGGCCGAGTTCGAGACGATCTATTGGTGGGAATGGAGCCACCGCCTGCTCGGGCGCGTAATCGGGATCGCCTATCTGCTGCCGTTCCTCTATTTCCTGTGGCGGGGCGCCGTCGCCGACGGCGAATTGAAGCGGCGCCTCTGGCTGATCTTCGGCCTCGGCGCGTTGCAGGGGGCGGTCGGCTGGTGGATGGTTGCTTCGGGCCTCTCCGAGAAGGTCGAGGTCTCGCAATATCGCCTCGCCGTCCATCTGATCCTGGCGCTCCTGATCTATTCGGCGATCGTCTGGACGGTGCGGCGGCTTGGCGACCGGCCGCCAAATCCGGCGCCGTTGCGGCTGAAGATCACGGCCTTGCTGCTGCTGGCGGTGACCTTCCTGCAGCTCTATTTCGGCGCGCTGGTCGCGGGCCTGCGCGCGGGGAAGGTCTACAACACCTGGCCTGAGATCGATGGCGCTTTCATTCCATCCGCGGGGCGTCTGTTCTTCGAGCAGCCCTGGTGGCGCAATCTGTTCGACAATCCGTTGACGGTGCAGTTCGAGCACCGCATGACCGCCTATGCGCTGTTGGCGCTGGCGATCCTGCATGCGATCGACACCATCCGTTCGCGCGCGAGCGGCGAGACGATTGCCGGCGCCTGGTGGCTGGTGGCGGCGATCACGCTGCAGGCGACGCTCGGGATCCTGACGCTCTTGAACCAGGTGCCGATCGATCTCGCGCTCATGCACCAGGCCGTGGCGATCGTGGTGCTCACCCTGGCGGTCCTGCAGGTCGAGCGGCTGCTGCCGCGACGCCGCGAAGTGGGGCAGGCAAAGCTTGCCATGCCGGTCGGGCAACCCGGTTGAGTTGAACTATTCTAATCTATCGTCGCCGCAAGAAATGCCCGTTTTGCGCGGGTTTTTTGCGCGGTCCGGGCGTTGACGAAATCGTGCAGGCCGACAGCGCTTTACTTGAAAATCCCTGGCGATAGAACGGGCCAAAATAGGTTCGCTGATGTCGTCTGCATTCATTCAGGCCGCGGTCATCCTGCTGCGCGAAGGGCTCGAGGCGATGCTGGTGATCGCCGCGCTCGCCGGCTACCTGTCCAAGGTCGGCGCGGGTCATCGCATCCAGGCGCTCTATGGCGGCGCGCTGGCTGCGGTCGGCGCCAGCATCATCGCGGCCTGGCTGTTCGCGGTGCTGAATTCGGGCGAGCACAGCGACATCCTCGAGGGCGTCATCATCCTCTTTGCCGCGGGCCTCATGCTCTATGTCAGCGGCTGGCTGATGGTGAAGCAGGACCCGCAGGGCTGGAAGGAATATCTCGCGCACAAGGCCGATACTGCGCTGGCACAGGACACGGTGTGGGCGGTCGGCGCGCTCGCCTTCCTCGCGGTGTTCCGCGAGGGCGCCGAGACCGTGCTGTTCATCAACGCGCTGGCGACCACCGAGGGCGGCTGGAGCGCAGGCCTGTTTGCCGGACTCGGCGCCGCCATCATTGCGCTTGCGGTGCTGTTCTATTTCATCAACCTGATCGCGCAGAAGATTCCGCTGCGGCCGTTGTTCATCCTGACCTCGGCTTTCCTGTTCGTGATGGCGATCAAGTTCATCGGCGAGGCCGTGCAGGAATTCCAGGAGCAGGCGCTGCTGCCGTTCACGGAAGTGAAGAGCCTGTCCTGGCTCGCCGATCTCGGCCTGAACCCGACGCTGGAAGCGCTGTCGCTGCAGCTCCTCGTGATCCTCTTCGCGCTCGCGACCTATTCGGTGTTCCGGCGCAGCAGTCGCCTGACGCGCCAGAGCAAGGCGTCGCCGGGCGCAGCGGCTGAATAATCTCACGCTCTATCGATCCAGCCCGAAGATCGCGCGCCGCTGGTTCCGCCGCGCTACGAATGGCTGCGAGAGGGGCCCGCTTGGGTCTCGTGCGGTATCCAGTCACCATGTGACAGTTTTTTTTCTCGTTTGCATTGCGGATTCGGCCTCGCCGATGTGTCTGTAGAAGAGGGGGCTTTTGGGGCGGGGCATACAGATGACTGAGAACGATGAGGATCGGCGCGTGCTTGAGCCTCAGGGGGTGATTGCACCTGAGATACTCATTCCCGACGCCTATGTGGCCGATGACAGCGATTTGGTCGCCACCGTCGTCGATTTCGTGAATTGGGCGATTGGCCCGGCCCACCTGGTCTCCGGCGAGGTCGTCGCGGAGGCATTCTGGAGCTACCACGCCGACTATTATCTGGCCCAGGTCAACAACGGCGGCCATGGCCAGTTTGCCCACAACAGTGGAATGAGCGAGCAGACGCTCGATAATTCCCGTCGCGGGCTCGTCGCGATGGGCGCAACCGATTACGTCGCGATCTTCGACGAGTTCTTGGCCATCATGAAGGGCGATCCGCGTCGGGCAAAAGCCATACAGGACGGCAGCGGTTTTGGGGAAATCGATCCCGCGATCGAGCTGCTCGACAAGCGCTTCTTTGCGCTCGGCGACATGACCAAGCTCAACGCAGCCTGGCTACGCACGCTGCCGGCCCTGCGACCGCTGCCAAACGATCGGCTCACGGCCGAGCGCGAAGCGGTCATTGCGCGCAATTCCCTGCTCGCCGCCCGCCAGGACTATCTGCGGCGGGCCAAAGCGCGTTTCAGCGCCTCCGACCCGATCCAGGTGGCGGCGCGTGCGACCTGCGCTCAGGAGCGCATCGCCTTCGAAGGCGTGAATGCGGGCCTGCCGGTGGGCGATGGTCAGATCGCCTGGACCCTGAGCACGTCGGCCGGCTCGCGCATGCTTGTGATGGGACATGGCATCGCCGTGCTGCGGGCCAACGGGTCTCTGCGCGGCCAGTATTTCTTCGAAACGCGCGATACCTATCCTGCACCCGTCGGAGACGGCGAAATGCGCCGGGCGCTGATGGATGCGACGTCGCGTGATATTCGCGAGCGGATGAGATCGGCCGCGGGCGAGAGGACATCGGCATCGCCGGCCCAGTCCCGTGAGACGATATTGGCGAACTTTCTGTCGCCTGCGTTCAATGCCTTCTGGGGCAGCTTCACGGCCGGATCGAAGCGGATCAACACGGCGATCACCTGTCCCTATGTCGGGCACAATCCCTCTCTGGTGAGCTACGTTCCGCGTGCCTCGTCTCCGCTGCTGGCGGCGACCGAGGAGCATTCCCTGATCCGGCTCATTATCGCCAATGCGCTGTGGGATTCGTTCCTGGCTGCCGATGCCTTCAACGACTCGATGCTCGAGGAGCCGGATCGCGCCGCGGCCCTGTTGATCAATCTTGGAGCCGCGGCAACGGTTGCGGCGACCAGCCTGCGCGTGCTCGATACGGATCGCATCGCGGCGCTCGCGGTGCTTGCGCCCGGCGATTTCGTGCGGGAGCAGTACAACGTCCGATTCCAGTTGCTCGAGATCGCGCGCTGGTGGTTCAGTTTCGTGCCCAAGGCGGCAGCCGCATTCGCAGAAACGAGCTTTGCGCAGCGGTCGTGGATGTTCAACAACGTCTGCTTCAACCACGCGCAGGCGCTCGCCGAAGCGCTCCGTCCGGCAGTGACGGCCGATTTGACCGACGCGCTCGTCTATTTCGATCGGGAATATCCGTCGATAGCCATGCCATCCATGGAAGCGACCTATGATCTGGCGCTCAAGACATGCACCTCATATTTCGCGAGGTCCGAGCGCCACGCCAAGGCATGGGCAAACGTCGTCGCTGAAACACGCAAGATGATCATGAGCGCCACGCCTTATGATGAAGCGACCGTCTTCGTGGTGACACCTGACATTGTGCAGGTTCGCACCTCCGAAAAGCTGGTCGGTCTGATCGGGGTCGTTGAGAACGAGGTCAGGGCGCGGCAGGTTTTCTACTATCGCAAGGAAGGCGCGCGGGCAGCTCTTTGAGAGCGTGCCCGAACGCAGCGTCATTGCGATCTAAAGATAATCCAGCCCGATATCGAGCGCGGCCGAGGAGTGTGTGACCCAGCCGACGGAAATGAGCTCGACGCCGGTCGCCGCGATCGCGGGCGCGGCCGTGATGCGGCCCGATGCTTCCGTGATCACCCTGCCGCGGGCCATCGCCACGGCCTGCCTGAGATCGTCGACCGTCATGTTGTCGAGCAGGACCGCGTCGATCCCGAGCGCCAGCGCTTCTTCGAGCTGCGCCAGCGTGTCGACTTCGACCTCGATCTTGACGAGATGGCCGACATGCGCCTTGGCGCGTTCGATCGCGGTGCGGATGTTGCCGGCAAGTGCGATGTGGTTGTCCTTGATCAGGACGGCGTCGTCGAGGCCGAAACGGTGATTGCTGCCGCCGCCGGCACGCACGGCGTATTTTTCCAGTGCACGCAGCCCGGGCGTGGTCTTGCGGGTGCAGACGATCCGCGCGCGCGTGCCTTTCACGGCAGTGACCAACGACGCCGTTGCCGTTGCGACGCCGCTGAGGTGGCAGAGGAAATTGAGCGCAGTTCGCTCGCCCGTCAGCAGCGCGCGCGCCGGCCCGTTGATGGTTGCAATCGTGTCGCCGGGGGCGACGGCGCTGCCATCAGGGCGTTCGATCTCGATGCGTATCGCCGGTGAAATCGTTTGAAAGGCGCAGCGCGCCACGTCGAGGCCGGCGATGACGCCCGGCTGGCGCGCACGCAACGCGAGCGAAGCGCGCTGGTCGGCGGGCACGATCGCGTCCGCTGTGATGTCGCCGCCGCGGCCGAGATCCTCAAGCAGCGCGGTCCGCACCAGGGGTTCGTACATCAGGGGCAGAAGAGGATTTGACGTCACGACTGAACGCTCCTGACCGGCAGTTCGGATTCGATGATCTCGCCGGCGACGCTGAGCGCTTCCGCGAGGGTGAAGGTGGAGGGCACGCCCTTCGGCAAGGTGTCCGGAAAGTCGGTGCGGTAGTGGCCGCCGCGGCTTTCCTCGCGCCTTAACGCAGCGACAGCGATCATCAATCCGACCAGCGCCGGATCGGCGGTGGCGCCGTTCCCCCTGGCCATCGGATAGAGATTGCGAATGGCGCGCTCGATCGAGGGCCGATCGCGGAGCACGCCGAGGGCCTGCGATACGAACGGCCGCACCATCGATAGATCGGATGCGGGCGGCAGTGCGGTCGGCGCGCGCGGAGCAGTAGCGCTGCCAGGCACGGCATTGACGCTCTCGGCGACCCATTGCGCGCAGACGATGGCTTCCATCAGCGAATTGCTGGCGAGCCGGTTGGCGCCGTGCAGGCCGGTGCGGCTGACCTCACCGCAGGCCCACAAGCCGGTCACCGTGCTGCGGCCTTCGCCGTCAACGGCGATTCCGCCCATGTGATAATGCGCTGCCGGACGCACGGGGATCGGATCGTCAGCCGGATCGATCCCGGCCATCCTGCAGAATGCGCTGATGACGGGATAGCGCTGTGCGAAATCCTTGCCCGGGTGCCGTCGTGCATCGAGGAAGACGCGATGTCCTTCCGCGCGCCGGCGCCAGACTGCGCGCGCCACGATGTCGCGCGGCGCGAGCTCGGCGCCCGGTTCGTTCGCCATAAAGCGCTGCCCGGTCTCGTCAATCAGGATCGCGCCGTCGCCGCGGATCGCCTCGGTCAGCAGCGGCATCGGTCGCGACGGTCCGTCGAAGGCGGTGGGGTGAAACTGGATGAATTCGAGGTCGGAAAGGACGGCGCCGGCACGGGCCGCGAGCGCAAGCCCCTGGCCGAAACAGCCCATCGGATTGGTGCTGTCCTGGAACAGGCCGCCGATGCCGCCGGTCGCCAGCACGACGCGGTTGGTCGGAATGACGAGCGAGCCATGCTCGTTCGCAGCGAGCACGCCCTTGATCGCATTGTCTTCGACGATGAGTTGGCGGGCCTCAAAGCCCTCGAGCAGCGTAATCGACGGACAGCGGCGCACGGCGGCGATCAGTGCGCGCATGATCTCGCGCCCGGTGCCGTCGCCGGTGGCGTGAACGATCCGCTTGCGGCTGTGCGCGGCCTCGAGCCCGAGCTGCCAGCCCCCATCTGGCCTGCGGTCAAAGCCGACGCCGAGCCGCGCGAGACGCTCGACAGCGGCGGGCGCCGCATCCACGATGCGGCTGGCGGCTTCTTCGTCGCAAAGGCCGGCGCCGGCGGCGATGGTGTCCTGCAGATGCAGGGCAGGGGTGTCGTCCTCGCCGACCGCGGCTGCGAGCCCGCCTTGCGCCCACATGCTGGAGGCCTCCGCCCCGAGCGGCGATTTCGACAGCAGCACGACCGGTGCGGGCGCGAGCTGTAGCGCCGTCATCAATCCGGCGGCGCCGCCTCCGATGATGATTGGTTGGCCGGCCAGCGCAGAAATATCCGTACTCATAGTGCCAGCATCCTTTCGACGGAACGCCGCGCGCGGTCGGCGATATCTGGTTCGATCGTGACCTCGTGCTCGTTGGTCTCGAGCGCATGGCGGATGTTCTTGAGCGTGATCCGCTTCATGTGCGGGCAGAGATTGCAGGGGCGGATGAACTCGACGTCGGGATGGAGCACCGCGACGTTGTCGCTCATCGAGCACTCCGTCAGCAGCACCACGCGTGGTGGATGCTCCTTGCCGACAAAGCCGGACATGGCTGCGGTGGAGCCCGAGAAATCAGCCTCCGCCACCACCTCGGGCGGGCACTCCGGATGCGCCAGAATGGTGACGCCGGGATGATTCTCGCGAAGCTGGCGCACATCTTCTGCATTGAACAGCTCATGCACTTCGCAATGGCCCTTCCAGGCCGTGATCTTCACCTTGGTCTGCGCGGCGATGTTCTGCGCCAGATATTCGTCCGGCAGCATGATGACATGTTCGGCGCCAAGCGATTGCACAACCGCGAGTGCATTGCCGGAGGTGCAGCAGACATCGGACTCCGCTTTGACAGCGGCCGATGTATTGACATAGGTGACGATGGGAGCACCTGGATAGCGCTTGCGCATCAGCCGTACATCGGCTGCCGTGATGGACTCCGCGAGCGAGCAGCCGGCCTCGAGGTCGGGGATCAGCACGGTCTTCGCGGGATTGAGCAGCTTGGCCGTCTCGGCCATGAAGTGCACGCCGGCGAGCACGATGATATCGGCATCGACCTTGGTCGCCTCGCGCGCGAGCATGAGGCTGTCGCCGACGATATCGGCGACGCCATGGAAGATTTCCGGCGTCTGATAGTTGTGCGCCAGCACCACCGCGTTGCGCTTGCGCTTGAGGTCGAGGATGGCGTCGACGTCATCGGCGAAAGTCGCCCATTCGAACGGCGGGATTACGCGTTTGACGCGGTCATAGAGCGGCGCAGTGCGCGCGAGCGCACCGGATGAGGTGGCAGCCATTTATGCTCTCCTTGAGTATATTTCGTATTATACTTATCCTGAGCATAATGGAAGTCAAGAGCGCGAGAGCGGGAGCTTGGTGCCGGCGACGGCCCGTTCGGCCACAACACCGTGACGGAAGCGGAACAGCTTGGCGGGGCGGCCGACCGTCTCGGCGGCCATTGCGCCTGTCTCTTCAACGAGTTCCTGCTGCTCGATCAGGCGCCGAAAATTCTGTTTGTGCACAGTGCGGCCTGCAAGGGCCTCAACACTGCGTTGCAGTTGCAGCAGGGTGAATTCGGCCGGCATCAGCTCGAAGACGACCGGCCGGTATTTGATCTTGGCACGCAGCCGCGCGATGCCGGTGGCCAGAATGCGGCGATGATCCGATATCATCGCGCGGCCGGGCACTGCGGCTTCTCCGGCGCGCTTGTCCCGAACCGCTTCGGGGATCAGGGAGGCCTCGTAGAGCAGCTCGTAACGCTGCAGCACCAGTTCCTCATTCCATGCGCGGTCATCGAGGCCGAAGGTGATGGCGGCGCGCTGCGAGCGGGCCTTCTGCACGGAGGTGCTCTCCGCCGATTTTGCCCAGGCGCGCAGCTTGGGCGCCACGATCTTTGCGATCAGGGGCGGGGTTCCGGCGCGATGATCTTCCCACGGGAAATACTCATACCAGCCGGACCAATGAGCCTGGGAATCCTCCCTGACCTGGTCCTCGCGGGTAAGACCCAGATAGCTGATCGAGATGCGATGCGGCGCCCTGGCGTCGCCGGTGCGCCCGTGGTCGGCGAAGGTATAGAGTTGCTCGACATAGCCGAGCGGGTGTCCGGTCTGCGCCTCGACCCAGGCTCGCAGACCGGTCTGCAGCGAGCGGTGCCCGAACTGGAACGGACCGCTCGGCAGCGCGGTCGCGTTCGCGATCGTCATGATCTTGGGCTCGCCCTCGGTCACCGCGACCAGGACGGCGACGAGGTCAGCGGTGGTCGCGTCGATCGATGTTTCGGCTTTTCGCAGTGCCTTTGCCACGCGGGCGTCCTGTCGGGGCTAGCAATAGCCGTAAACGCCGCAGGCGTACGGCAGGCGATTCCAGTAGGGACCGCCGTAGTAGGGCCCCCCATAATACGGACCGTCATAGCTGTAGGAGAAGTGATTGCCGTAATAGCCGGGCAGGCCGGACGAGCCCGGCAGGATCGGCTCGCCATTGACGAACGGCACGTAAGGCACAACGGCGGCCGGCGTGAACAGCACGTCCGGTTCCTGTTCGGCTACGACGATCTGGCGGCCGCGGCGGACGTAGGGGGCTGATGTCACTGACGTCCGGTACTTGTAGTGCGGGCGCGGAAGGCCGGGCGGCAGTTGGCGGGCGGCGCGGTAGGCCGCGCGCTTGGTAGCAACCGGGCCGTCGGCGGCGGCAGCGGCATCAATCGCAAACAGGACGATCGAGGAGAGCAATATCGAGCGCAGCATCGTCGTCTCCGAATCGAGAGGGCGACAGAATGCCACCTTATAGCGGAATGACCGTTAATGAGATCAGGTCATTCCGGGTCTGGTGCAGGCGCACCATCCCGGAATGACGAGCAGGCATCAAGCCCGCAGCGCCTGGTCGAGGTCGGCGATCAGGTCGTCCTTGTCCTCGATGCCGATCGAAAGCCGAACCACGTCCGGGGCTGCGCCAGACTTGATCTTCGCGGCATCGTCGAGCTGGCTGTGGGTGGTGGAGGCCGGGTGGATCACCAGCGAGCGGGTATCGCCGACATTGGCGAGGTGCGAGAACAATCTCAGGTTCGACACCAGGTTGACGCCGGCGTCATAGCCGCCCTTGAGGCTGAAGGTGAACACGGCGCCCGCGCCTTTCGGCGCATATTTGCGCGCAAGATTGTTGTACTTGTCGCTGGGTAGCCCCGCGTAATTCACCGACGCCACCGCGGGATGGCCGGCCAGGAATTCCGCGACCGCTTTCGCGTTGTCGCAATGCTTCTGCATGCGCAGCGGCAGCGTCTCGATGCCGGTCAGGATCATGAAGGCGTTGAACGGCGACAGCGCCGGGCCGAGATCGCGCAAGCCGAGCACGCGGCAGGCGATCGCGAAGGCGAAATTGCCGAAGGTCTCCTGGATCTTGATGCCGTGATATTCCGGCCGCGGCTCGCTCAGCATCGGATATTTGTTGTCTTTCGACCAGTCGAAGGTGCCGGCATCGACGATGACGCCGCCGAGCGAGTTGCCGTGGCCGCCCAGGAACTTGGTCAGCGAGTGCACGACGATGTCGGCGCCGTGGTCGATCGGCTTGATCAGATATGGCGTTGCCAGCGTGTTGTCGACGATCAGCGGCACGCCGGCCTTGCGCGCCACCGCAGCGATCGCCTCGATATCGGTGACGCTGCCGGAGGGATTGGCGATCGATTCGATGAAGATCGCCTTGGTGTGCGGCGTCACCGCGCGCTCGAAGCTTTCGATCTCGTCCGGATCGGCCCAGGCGACGTTCCAGCCAAAGCTCTTGAAGGCGTGGGTGAACTGGTTGATCGAGCCGCCATAGAGTTTTCGCGCGGCGATGATCTCGTCGCCGGGCTTCATCAATTGCTGCAGCACCACGACCTGCGCGGCGTGTCCCGAGGCGACCGCGAGCGCCGCGGTGCCGCCTTCGAGTGCGGCGACGCGCTCCTCCAGCACCGCATTGGTCGGGTTGCCGATGCGGGTATAGATGTTGCCGAACGACTGCAGGCCGAACAATGAGGCCGCGTGGTCGGCGTCGTTGAACACGAATGACGTCGTCTGATAGATCGGCGTCGCCCGCGCGCCGGTGGTGGGATCGGGCTGCGCACCGGCATGCACGGCGAGGGTCGAAAATCCCGGAAGGCGATCGGTCATTCTGAGTGTCCTGTGTTTAAGTCGGAAATAAAATGCGCGGCATGCTGATGGCCGCCGCGTCGGTCGTCAAGGCGAGTTCGTCGTCGCGTTTGGTGTTGGAAAGTCCGTGCTTCGTTATGCCGCGATATCGAAACGAACGTTTCGCGATTGCATTACGAAAGTTCGGTCTTGTTTTTCGCGGCGCGATCGGAAGCCGCCGTTTCGCCGCCGCCGACGCTCATCCGATTGAGTGACAGCCGCATGCCCTGCGTCGGCACCGGCGCGCGCTTCGAACTCAGCGTCCGAGAATTCACGCCCATCCAGGAAATCTCCGACGACAGCCGGCCATACTCGATCTTCGGGCAGCGGTTCATCACGACCTTGATGCCAACAGCCTCGGCCTTTGCGGCAGCCGCGTCGTCGCGCGCACCGAGCTGCATCCAGATCACCTTCGGCAATGGCGACAGCCTGAGCGCCTCCTCGACAACCGGCATGATGTGGCTGGAGTTGCGAAAGATGTCGACCATGTCGATCGGACGTCCGATGTCGGCGAGCGACGCGACGAAAGGCTTGCCGAGCAGGCTCTTGCCGACATGGCCGGGATTGACCGGGATCATGTCGTAGCCGCGCTCCGCCAGATATTTGAAGGCGAAATAGCTCGGCCGCACATTGACCGGTGAAGCGCCGACCATCGCGATCGACTTCACGCCGTTGAGGATGCCGCGGATGTAATTATCGGGGTAGGTGTCGTGGTTCATCTTGTATCCGGTTTGTCATTCCGGGGCGATGCGCAGCATCGAACCCGGAAGCTCGAGATTCCGGGTCTGGTGCTGCGCACCATCCCGGAATGACGGAGTGTGACGTCGAGTCCCTGGCGACGGAAACTATCTATCCTGCCATTTCGGCTCGCGCTTCTCGATGAAGGCGCCGATGCCTTCCTCGGCGTCGCGCGCCATCATGTTTTCGGTCATCACCTCGGCGGCGTAGCGATAGGCGTCCGCGAGGGTCATCTCGGCCTGGCGGTAGAACGCTTCCTTGCCGAGCTTCACAGTATAGGCGGATTTCAGCGCCACTTTTTGCGCCAGCGCAATCGCGGCCTCTCGTTCGGTGCCGGCAGGCACGACGCGGTTGATGAGGCCGATGGCCTGCGCGGTCGTGGCCGAGATCGGCTCGCCCGTGAGCAGCATCTCCATGGCCTGCTTGCGCGGGACATTGCGCGACAGCGCCACCATCGGCGTCGAGCAGAACAGGCCGATATCGACGCCGGGTGTCGCGAAAGCCGCATTCTCAGAGGCGACCGCGAGATCGCAGCTTGCGACAAGCTGGCAGCCGGCAGCGGTCGCGATGCCCTGGACGGAAGCGACCACCGGCTTCGGCAGGTGCACGACCGCCTGCATCATGGCGCTGCAGGCATTCATGATCTCAGCGAAATAGGCGCGGCCGCGATCGGCGTCGCTGCGGCGCGCGGTGAGTTCCTTCATGTCGTGGCCGGCCGAGAAGGCCGGACCGTTGGCGGCAATGACCACGCCGCGCACGGCTCGGTCGTCATGAATCTCCTTGAGCGCGCCATGCAGCGCGGCGATCAGGCCTTCGGAGAGGCTGTTGCGCGCGGCGGGGCGATTGAGCGTCAGCACGGCGATGCTGCCGATCTGCTCCCGCAGGAGGATCGGCGATTGCGGCGCGACGGCACGGGCGGCTTGGGGCATCTCCAGATTTCCACTAAGGCTTTTTGTCAATTAAGGCTTGGCCGCAACTTAATGTAACACGCGGACTGAATCGAGGGCGGGGACGGCATGGCACCGGCGAAAATGAGCGTGGCTGAACTGGAGAAGTTCCTGCGCGAGGAGTTTCCCCAGGCGTTCAGCGGGAACGAGGTCGTCATCGAGAGCGCCGACGGCGAGACCTGCCTTCTGCGCCAGCGCTACAGCGAGCGGATGCTACGGCCGGGCGGCACGGTTTCAGGCCCGACGCTGATGGCGCTGGCCGATTTCGCGATGTATGTGGTGGTGCTATCGGCAATCGGCCCGGTTGGCCTGGCGGTCACCACCAATCTCAACATCAATTTCCTCCGTAAGGGCCAGCCGGGGCGGGACGTGCTGGCGGCGGGTAGGCTGCTGAAGCTCGGCAAGCGGCTGGCGGTCGGGGAGGTCAACCTGCTTTCGGGCGATTCTCCGGATCCAATAGCGCATGTGACGGCGACCTATTCCATTCCAAATAAATCGAGTTTCTGAAGGTATTATTGCACCTTATTTTTAAGGTATTGTTTTAACTGGAATAAATCGCTCCGGTCGGCGTTGACGAATTTCATTCGCTTCTCTAGAAAGCCGCCAATCCGGCGCAGCGTTTTGCGCCGAAAACTCCTTTCCACGGACAGCTCACATGAAAACCTTTTCGGCCAAGCCCGCCGAGGTGCAGAAGAAGTGGGTCGTGATCGACGCCAAGGGTGTGGTGGTCGGCCGGCTCGCTACCATGGTCGCGATGCGCCTGCGCGGCAAGCACCTGCCCACCTACACGCCGCATGTCGATTGCGGCGACAACGTCATCATCGTCAACGCCGCCCATGTCGTGCTGACCGGTCGCAAGCGCGACCAGAAAGTCTATCACAAGCACACCGGCTATATCGGCGGCATCAAGGAGCGCAGCGCGAAGCAGATCCTCGAGGGTCGCTTCCCCGAGCGCGTGGTCGAGAAGGCCATCGAGCGCATGATCCCGCGCGGCCCGCTCGGCCGTATGCAGATGGGCAATCTGCGCGTCTATCCCGGCGCCGAGCATCCGCACGAAGCGCAGAACCCTGAGAAGATCGATTTCGCCTCGCAGAACCGCAAGAACATGAGGGCCGCATAAGATGTCCGATACCATGCAGTCTCTCGGTCAGCTTGCGCAGCTCAAGCCGGCGGCTCCCGAGGCGCCGAAATATGTGAAGAAGATCGACAAGTACGGCCGCGCTTACGCCACCGGCAAGCGCAAGGACGCGGTTGCCCGCGTCTGGGTCAAGCCCGGCTCCGGCAAGATCTCCGTCAACACCCGCGACGTCGAAGTCTATTTCGCCCGTGCGGTGCTGCGGATGATGATCCAGCAGCCGCTGGTCGCCGCCGCCCGCGCCGGCCAGTATGACGTGATCTGCACGGTCACCGGCGGCGGCCTGTCCGGCCAGGCCGGTGCGGTGCGCCACGGCCTCTCCAAGGCGCTGACCAATTTCGAACCGGAATTGCGCGGTGTCCTGAAGAAGGGCGGCTTCCTCACCCGCGACTCGCGTACGGTCGAGCGCAAGAAGTACGGCCGCGCCAAGGCGCGCAAGTCGTTCCAGTTCTCGAAGCGCTAACCGCTTCACTGCAATTTGCACCAATTGCGAAGGGCGCCGCGAGGCGCCCTTTTTGCGGCGCCTTTGCACATCAATTGTCGCAGTTTTTCCCGAAAACTTTTGTGTGCACGCAAACGGATTGCCAACACGCCACGCATAGCCTGAGCAGCATTAACGGCGCGCTATCCTTTTCGGATCGCGCCCTTGAGAACGTGGCATCACACGCTTTCATCACACGCACCAGGCGGGGCTCATGTCGTTCGATATTTCGACGCTTTATCTGTTTGCCACAATGGTGGCCGGAATGCTCGGCGCCATGTTGTTGTTCTTCGGCAATCAGGAGAAGATTCCGGCGTTGAAGTGGTGGGGCAGCGCGTATCTTCTCGGTGCTGCCGCGGTGGCGGCATCGACCATCGCGGGCTCGATGCTTGGCGAAATCGCCTCGCTGGCGCTGAATGCAGCGGGCTTCATTGCCTGCGGCATGGTGTGGAACGCGGCACGCGTGTTTCATGGCCGCAAGCCGAATATCGCCGGTCTCGTGCTCGGCGCGATCGGATGGGTCGGCGCCGCGCTGGCCTTGCCGCCCGAGCTGCCCACGCTGAAGCTGACCATCGGCGCTGCCATCATCGCGATCTACGCATGCCTCACGGCAGCCGAATTGTGGCGCGAGCGGCGGCGCGCGACGCAGCGGCGCTGGCCCGCGCTCGCGGTGCCCGTGCTGCACGGCTGCGTGCTGCTGCTGCCGATTTTGGTCGGCAGTTTCCTGCGCCCGCACGATGCGGCCTTCGGCAGCAGCACCTGGGTGACGGTGTTCTCGGTCGAGCTCATCCTCTATGCGATCGGCACGGTGTTCGTGATCTTCATGCTGGTATCGGACCGCGAGGTGACCGCGCACAAGACGGCGGCCTCGATGGATCCCCTGACCGGCATGTTCAACCGCCGCGGCTTTGCCGAGGCCTGCACGCGGGTGATCGAGCGCGAGGCCAATGCCGGCCGTCCGGTGACGGTGATGATCTTCGATATCGACCACTTCAAATCGATCAACGACCGCTTCGGCCATCCCGCCGGCGACGAGATCCTGAAATTGTTCTCGGCCGTCGTCGTCAACAACCTCCGCATCAGCGATCTCTCCGGCCGCATTGGCGGCGAGGAATTCGCGGCGCTGCTGCCGTGCTCGCTGGAGGAGGGCGTGATCGCTGCCGAGCGTGTGCGCGAGTGCTTCCAGGCCTCCGGCATTGTCTGCGACGAGGGGGCGGTCGACACCACCGTGAGCATCGGCGTTGCCGGCGGGCCGGCGGGCACCGAGCTCGAGGTGCTGCTGGCGGCCGCCGACACCGCGCTCTACCAGGCCAAGCGCGGCGGCCGCAACCGCGTCGAGGCCGCGGAAGAGTTGCCGCTGTCGCTGGAGAACTGGCGGCGCAAGACTGCCGGTCTCGCACCGCAGGCGCGCGAGACGCCGATCGCGGCGTGAGAGCGATTTGAGCGACGTCGGTAGGATTTCATTTACCATTCGATTCCTATCATTCCGGGTATGGAATCGACCCGCCTTCACAACGCTCAATCCGCCCTGCTGTCGCTCGAAGCTGCCGCCGCCACCGCCCGCGGCGGGTTCGCCTGCCTGTTCTCGAGCTCGGCTGAATACGAGACCGCGCTGATCGCCGAGCGCCGCGCCCAAGGCCGCTACGGCCGCCCGCGCAGCCCCTGGCCAATGCTGATGTTCCTGGGCATCGCGCTGATGATCCTCGGCACGGTGCTGGTGTTCAATTAGGTAACGGTACATCCCGTATCGGTGAGGGCGCCGCGAGGCGCCTTTTTCTTTTCCATAGACTGGGCTAGAGACGGGCCCTTTCCAGGGAGAAGCCCAATGGTCACCGAAATTGCACTTATCGACGTCAAGCCCGGCAGCGAGAAGGATTTCGAAGCCGCAGTGGAGAAGGCGCGGCCGCTGTTTCTGCGCGCCAAGGGCGGCAAGGGGTTCGAATTGCACAAGTCGATCGAGAAGCCGTCGCGCTACCGGCTGGTTGCGAAGTGGGAGACGCTCGAAAACCACACCGTCGATTTCCGCGGCTCGGAAGACTTCGCCGCCTGGCGCGCCCTGGTCGGGCCGTTCTTTGCCGCGCCGCCGGAGGTCGAGCACACCGAGATCGTCGTGACGGCCTGAGGCCACCTCACGCCGCCACCGGCGGCTCCTCGGCCTTGAAGTGGTCGATCATCACCTTGGCGATCGCCATCAGGGGGAGCGCAAGCGCGAGCCCCCAGACGCCGAACACCACCCCGAGCAGGATCTGGAACGCAAACAGCGTGGCAGGCGGAATATCCAGCGCCTGCCGCTGGATGATCGGGGTCAGCACGTAGCTCTCCATCGCGTGCACGCCGAGGAACAGCACGAAGGCGGAGAGCGCTGCGATCCAGCCCGAGGCAAGGCTCGCGAGCACCACGATCAATCCGCCCAGGATCGCGCCCACCGTCGGAATGAAGGCGAGCAGGCCGGCCTGGATGCCCAGGATGAACGAACTCTGGATGCCGATGATCGAGAGCCCGATCCAGGTGACGAAGAACACCGCGCCCATGGTGATGATCTGGGCGATCAGCCAGCGCTCCAGCGTGTCGCCGATGCGGTCGACGATGATGGTGGCTTGCTCGCGGTGCCTGGCCGGCATCACGAACAACAGCCCGGCGCGGTAGATGCTGGGCTGGGTGGCAAACGCAAGCCCGAGAAACATCACGATGAAGAAGTTGCCGACCGCGCTGACAGTGCCGAGCAGCACCTTGAGGGTCTGGCTGATGATCGCGCCGCCGCTGGATGCGAGCGCTCCGGCGCTCGGAAGACTATGGGTCGCCGCGGCGCCTGGGGTCGTCGGCGTCGACGAGTCGGTCGGTGCGGCGGCCTGGTTGCTGAAATCGAGGTAGCTGGTGTCGATACCGTGGCTCTCGAGGAAGGACTTCACGTTCACCAGTTGCGACTTGATGGTGTCGCTGAGCGCGGAAGCCTGCTCGGCGATGGTGGCCCCGCCGAGGAAGACGACGCCCGACAGCAGCGCCGCCAGCGCCAGACAGACGATGGTCAGCCGAAGCGCATGGGGCAGCTTGACGCCATGGCCGAGCAGGTTGGTGAGGGCGTTGAGAGCTACGCCGAGCAGGACCCCGGCGAAGATCAGGAACAGCGTCGCCGCATATTGCCAGGCGAGCGCGAGCAGCGCCGCGAACAGCACGATGCCGATGCCGCCGACGCTGATCGCCCACGCCAAATCGTTGCGGGCCTGCAGGTGGTCGCCGCCCAGTAGTCTCACATTGATTCCTTCGCGCATCGATTGTTCTCACCTTGTCGCCAAAATCCCGCCGGGATCAAGCCGCCGCACGCGCGCCGGTTTGCCGCCGCCCGCCGGCAGGCCTTCCCGCGGGATGGCGGCAGGCCACCCCCGCCGCGCCTGCGTCCCGCGCCGATGTGCTCCGCCAGCATAATCTGTTGATCCATGGTCCGGTCGGGGGCATTATCCCTCTGGAACCATGACAAACATAGAAAATCATTCCTACGCGAGACACTGAGCAATGAGACGGCCCGTGGTCGGCGTGATTGGAAACGCCCATCGCATCGAAGATCGTTTCACGGTTCAGATGGTTGGGGAGCGCAACCTGCGCGCGATCACCGATGTCGCCGGCGCCGTTCCGCTGATGTTCGCCGGTTCGCCCGAGATTACCGACGTCGGCGCCTTGCTCGACGTGGTCGACGGCGTGGTCCTGACCGGGGCGCGGGCCAATGTCCACCCGACCCGCTTCAAGTGTGAGCCGCATATCAGTCACGAGCCTTACGACATCCATCGTGACGAGGTTGCGCTGGCGTTGTCGGAAGCCTGCGTCGCGCGCGGCATTCCGCTGTTCGGCATCTGTCGCGGCCTGCAGGAGATGAACGTCGCCTTTGGCGGCTCGCTGCATCCCGAGATTCGCGAACTGCCGGGGCGCATGAACCATCGCATGCCGCGGCTGGAGAATGGCGAGATCCATCCGGACCCGCTGGTCGTGTTCGCCGACCGTCATGACGTGAAGCTCACGCCCGGTGGCGTGTTCGCGAAACTCCTGGGCTGCGAGACAATCCGCGTCAATTCGCTGCACGGGCAGGGCATCCTGGCGCCCGGCGAACGCGTCGTAATCGAAGGCGTCGCCGAGGACGGCACCATCGAGGCGATCCGCATCGCAGACGCGCCAGGCTTTGCACTCGGGGTGCAGTGGCATGCGGAGTACGACCCGCAGCGCAACCCGATCAACAAAAAGCTGTTCGAAGCCTTCGGCGCAGCGCTGCGCGAACGGCGGCGGGCGGCGGCGTAGGGGCGTTGCTCGCCATGAGGGCGATTGGGTTCCGATTTCATTGTCAAACAGTGATTTCGTAGGATGGGTAGAGCGAAGCGAAACCCATCGCGATGGAGCAAGTTGTGCGATGATGGGTTTCGCTTCGCTCTACCCATCCTACGATCCCGTTGAACCTCGCACCGCTGTCGTCCCGTCGAAAGACGGGACCCATAACCACAGGGAGTTGTTGTGGCGCGAGCAAGCGGTTGCAGCGGAGCACACGACGAAGTCCTGTGGTTATGGGTCCCGGGTCAAGCCCGGGACGACCTGGGGAAGGTTGGGATTCAAACTTCAAACAGCGGAGGGGATGTGAGTCTGCGTTCTCGCGGCTGGATTGCCCGAGCTTTGCGTTTACTTTCCACCCTCTCAAGTCGCAGAGGGCGCAGGGAAAGCCGGGTGCCGGTTGCACCCATGGGTCCCGTGCAACAAAAAGCACGGGGGTAGGACTACAGGTTCAACCGAAGCATTCCGGCTTTCCCTGCGCAGGGGAAAATAAATATCCGTATGGATTTGTAGAGACCCCCGTGGAATGTCCAAGCCGTTGATCACGCGAAACTTATTCCCATATGATACCATGGGATTCCTTAAGCATTCGCAGACACAATCGCGACACTTCGCGAGAACGGGGCAGCATCGTGGCACGCAAAGTCAGCTTCAGCGCACTGGAGAGCCGCAGCGCTCGCCTGCGACTGAAAATCCGCCGCAGGCCCTACAGCGGCCCGTCGCTCGCACGCGGCGTTTCGCTGATGTACCGGCGCAACAAGACCAACGGCACGTGGGTGCTCAAGGCGACCGACGGCCACGGCGCATACTGGACCAAGGGCTTCGCGCTGGCCGACGATTTCGAGGACAGCGACGGCAAGAACGTGCTGACGTTCTACAAGGCGCAAGACGCGGCAAAGCGATTGGCACGTAGCGAGGACGGCAGCGCCGACAGCGCACCGATCACGATCGACGGTGCACTCACGGCCTATGAAGCCGATTTGAAGGCTCGCAGCGCCAACCCCTACAACGCCGAGCATCCGCGCCTGCACCTCTCCAGCGTGCTGTTGTCCAAGCCAGTGGCGTTGCTCACGGCCGCCGATCTGAAGAAATGGCGCGACAGCCTGCTGGGCACGATGGCGCCAGCGACGATCAACAGACTCTGCCGCTGTGTGTGCGCCGCGCTGGCGCTGGCGGCGCAGCACGACGAGCGCATCAAGAACCGTGACGCATGGCAAATCGGGCTCGCCGGTCTGCCGGATGCGACAGAGGTGCGCAACGTCATCCTCTCCGACGACGAGGTGCGCGAATTCGTCGCTGAAGCCTACTCGCTCGATGCCAAGCTTGGCTTGCTGACCGATACGTTGGCAGTAACCGGCGCACGGCCGAGCCAAGTTGTCCGACTGCGCGTTGAGGATTTGCGCTATCACCCGGTGCGGCCCAAACTAATGATGCCAAAAAGCGCCAAGGGCGGCGGCAGGAACCGTAGCGCGAAAAAGACCGAGCGCTATTCGGTGCCGATCACCGCGGAACTGGCGGCCAAGCTGAAGGAAGCGGCGCGAGGCCGCGCCGACGATGCGTCGCTGCTGTTGCAGAGCGACGGCAGCCCTTGGGGCGACAATCCGGGGTTGAACTATCATCGCCAAGTCGACAAGATCGTCACTGCCCTCGATCTCGATCCCAAGGCGTCGATGTACGCGTTGCGACATTCGTGCGTCGTCAGGATGCTTTTAGCCAACATTCCGATCAGGCTGGTGGCGTCGCTGCACAATACATCGGTCGCGATGATCGAAAAGCATTATTCGCGATACATCGTCGAGCACAGCGACGACATCTCGCGTCGGGCGCTGCTGCAGCATGAGCTGCCGAGCGGCGAGAACGTCGTCGCACTGCGCTAACCATGGCGCGGAAGGGCAAACGGGAGCGGCCGCAGAACCGGCAGCGTAGGATATGGCAGGAGCAGCAGCGCGCCATCCGCGAACTGCAGGAGAACCCGCGCTTCCGTGCCGAGCTGCAGGTCGTCCCAAAGGGTCCTCGCTTCCGTGCCGAGCTTGCGGCCGCCAAGAAGGCGTCCGGCGCGATCACCTCACAAGAGCGCGAGGCCGAGCGACAGCGGCAGATGAAAGCCCGGTTTCCGACTAAGCCCGAGCAGTCTGAGGGCGGTCGCCCGCGCCGTCTCACTGACAAACAGGTCGTGCGCGGCATCTCGTTCTTGAACAGGAATCCGGGGACGAAGCTGGAGGACGCCTACCCGGCGCTGCGGAAGCTTCTGCACACCGACGCCAGCGACAGCACGCTATGGCGGCACATCTGGAGTAAGCGGAAGCGCTGACTCGTCAAAACCTCCCGCCGACTCGTCAAAACCTCGCGCAGGAATCCCATTCTGTTTTGAAAACGATTTCGGGGTGATTGTTCTCCACAATTCTACGAGAGGACATAGCAATGGCTCGCCCCGAAATTACCGGCCGCAAGATGGCAACTCGACCGGCGTCCAACCCGCGCGCTGTCATTGGCGACAACAAGCCGCCAGCCGACGTCGATGACGCCGATGCGTTCAGCATCGAGGAATTCTGCAGGCGGCATCGGATCAGCGTGCAACTTTTCTACAAGCTCAAGAACGAAATGCCCGCGACGTTCCGCGTCGGCACGCGGGTGCTGATCTCGCGCGAAGCCGCCGCCGCATGGCGTCGTGCGCGCGAAGCGGAATCCGCCGAAGCCTAATCATCAAACATGAAAACGGGAAAGGGAGAGAAATCATCATGACAAGATACAATCGGCCATCACGCAAGCAATCCGCGCGGCGTCAAACGCGAGAGCGCCCCATGCAACCGCATGCGGTGAAGCAAATCGGAGTAAACGAAATTCTTATCAAGAAAAAGCGCCTCCGCGGCTTTCGCCCCGATCTGGTCGAGCTGCTGGAGCAGTCGATGCGAGACGTCGGCTTAATCGACGCAATCCTGGTGCGGCCACGGCGAGCAGGAGGTTACTGGCTGGTCGCCGGATGGCACCGGCTGGAAGCTGCCAAAAGATTGGGGTGGCCGACCATCAAGGCTCTGATCTTCAAAATGAATGATGTTCAAGCGGAGCTGGCCGAAATTGATTCAAACCTGATGGTTGCGTACCTGTCACCGGCAGAACGGGCGATCTATGCCGCCCAGCGAGAATGGCGTCGTGCGCGCAAGGCGGAATCCGCCGAAACCAATCACCACACATGAAAGCGCCTGCCGCGCGGGGCTTAGCGGCGAACGCGGCAGGCGATGATCACAACACTTCCGGCATGGAGGTGCCGTCCATGGATAAGGCGAAGATAATCTCTCCGATTTCGGCAATCAAGACGCGTAATTTCAATTGGCCGTCGCGCGAGGAATGGGCGCGAATTAAACGCACGCCGTACACAGACGACGCGCCTACAGCGAGCCGCGAGCTGTCGCTCTATGCAAGCCCCGAAGAGATCGCCGCCGCGATCTCTGCCCTAAGGAAACTCTGGAATGATTGCGGACGCCAGATGAAGGCCGCAGCGATGCGGGCCGGTTCGTTCGCATGTCAGCCTGGGGAACGCAATCGGGACTGGGGGTCGCGACGGGTGAGTATGAGCAACGCTGATAAAGAACTCGGCGATGTTCCAGAGAAGTTTCGTTACCAGCGTCGCGAGATCAATGACGTGATCAAACAGTTGCGTAACGGTGCGGTGCCGTGGCGCTCGGTCGGCACTGGAATGACACCGCCATCACCTCTCGACGTGATCGTCGCCCGCTACGAGGCCGCCACCTGCGCGGAAATCGAAAGGTGGAAAGCTCAAGTCGCAGCGAGGCCCATCGATGATGTCGCATGGGAACGTGAGTTGGCATGGCGGCGTGAAGTGGAAGCCCGTGGAATTGTTCGGATCACCGGGTGAACTGGTAATCGCCAATCGACACTCTCCCGGCTCCGCAGGCATTCAGGCGAAGCTGAACAGCAAAACGCAAACAGAAAGGCGCGCTGTCATGACCGATCATCGCAGGACGCACCGCCATGGACGCGACCGCCAACACCAAAACCATCGCCGCCGACTTCGCCGAAACCATGTTCGGCTCGACCACCGAGCTGCCGGTATATATTTCATCACTGCCCAATGAACGTGGCGATGAAACCGAACCGCCTGAACGTCACGTCGCTACCCGTGTGCCCTCGCACATCACAAGATTTATCGCGAAGTGGGACCGGCCAAAGCGTGGGCTGTTCTTCTGCACTGGCATCGTCAAGCCGGGCGCGCGGCGCGCCAAAGAGAACATCGTCCAAACCGCCTGCCTGCACACGGATATCGATTTCCGCCAACTCGACGGTGATCCTGGTCGGGCTGAAGTTCTGCGCCAGCTCGAGCGCCTGAGATATCGGCCGAGCATCATCGTATTCTCCGGTCACGGGCTGCATTGCTATTGGTTGCTCACGGAAGCACTGGACACCCAAGAGAATTTGGAGCGGATCGAAGCCGCGCTGCGGCTGCTGGCCGATCTGGTTGGTGGTGATCTGCAATGCTGCGAGGTCGCGCGGCTGATGCGGTTGCCCGGCACGCACAACACCAAGGACGGCGAATGGACCGAGGTCGAGATCATCGAACAGAACGGTCGCCGCTATGAACTGGACGATCTCGAAGAATGGCTGGCAGAGGCCTCGCCAGTGCTGCTGCGGAAGGAACGACCGAAGGAAGTGACGGCGGGCGAGACCAACTATTTCAGCGAGTACGCGAAGACGCGGAATTTAAAGCCGCGCGTCGATGTCAGGGCGCGGCTCGACGCGATGATGTTTATGGGCGGCGGTGATACTGGTATTCACGCCACCCAGCTCAGTGCCACTGCATCGCTGCTCAGCTCTGACGTGCCAATTGACGAAGTCATTGCACTGGTTCTGGCCGCAACCAAGGCCGCCGCTGGCCCTTACGGCACACGCTGGAATTGGAAGCGCGAAGAACGCAACATCCGCCGCATGTGCGAGAAGTGGCTGGCGAAACATCCGCAGAAACCCAGGGCGGTCCCGGCACCGCGAAGCGACCAAAAGACCAACACCGCACCCGACGACAGCGAGCCACTGATCCCGCTACATCACATTATCGGCGATACGGTGATCGCCAAACTGCGTCACGATGGCGAGGACATCATTAGCGTGTCGAAAGGGCTTTGGCATTATTGCGAAGGCATCTGGCAACTGCGAACCGACACCCTCTGGCTCGATGCGCTGATCGAAATTGCCTGTCGTAACATGAACTACAAAAGCACGAACAGATTAATTGTCGAGACGCGCCACTGGATTATCAGACACCCCGAGGTCTGGCGGCGGAAGGATATTTCTTGGGATGCACATGGCAAGATACCCACGCGTTCAGGCTTGATCGATCCGAAAACCTTGGAGCTGACGCCAGCTAAAGCCGACGACTTCTGTTCTTGGCGGATCGAATGCGATTACGATCCGACCGCCGAATGCCCGTGGTGGGAAATCATGATCGCGGATTTCTTTTCCGACCGTGAAAAAGAAATCGCTGCCGCGCATGTCGGCGTCATTCAGGAAGTGCTCGGCTGTGCCCTGATCGATGACAAACCTCGCGAGATGTCGAAAGCTCTGATCCTGCGGGGCGGCAGCAACTGTGGCAAGTCGGTCGCCCTCGAAGTGCTGGCTGGGTTATTTGGGCCGGCACAGATCACGACCGCACTGGATCAGCTCGACGGCGCGCACGGCCTGATGCAGTTTACGGTGCGGGCGCCTTGGGTGCTGCACGAGGCCTTTCAATCCGGCAAGTGGCACTTCTCTTCCATCGTCAAGCAAATCATTACCCACGAACCGGTTACGATCAACATCAAAAACGGCCCGTTGCTTACGACCATCGTGCGCTCACCGATCTTTTGGGCGACCAACTATCCACCGCAGTTCAAGGAAGCGACCCGCGCCATCGTCAACCGGATCATCGTCATCGAATGCCTGCGTCATTTCGATCCTGACGCCGAGCTGGTCGGCGCAGCGGCGGAAGCGCGCCGTCGCGGCATCGACAAGCCGTCATCGCTGATCGTGCAAACCGAACTGCCGGGGCTGTTGAATTGGGCCATCAAAGGATTGCAGCGCGCGGCCAAGCGCGGTCGGATCGCAACGACGGATCAGATCAAGGAGGCATCGGAAGACATCCATCGCGACAGCAATCTTGTGGCCGGGTTCATCGAGGACTGCATCATGTTCTCACCAAATCACCGGGTGTCGGTGCCGGATTTCTGCGCCGCGTTTACCGTCTGGTTCGTGGAGAATAAGGGTGAGGATCGCGGCACCCCGAGTAATGAGAGCATCGGCAGGGCGCTCGCTGCGTTCGGCGATCCGCGCATTGGCATGGATCGCCGTGAGCTACGCGACATGCACTGCCGATACTATGTCGGGATCGCGCTGAATGATGCAGGGAGGACGTTCTGGGATCGCGCTGTCCTGTCGGATCGTTTCGCGGGGAAAACCACCAATACCAGCAACCCGGAACGGGCAATCAATACCTTGATCCCTGAAGCATGGAAGGCAAAATCGTCGGTGGTGAGCATGCGAAAGGCGCAAAAGGCGGAAGAGTGAGTTCTTGGTTTTAGGCCGATGACCGACCGGCAATAAGAACGGTCATCGCTCAGCGAGAACGGTCATGCGGAAGAGTACTGTCATTGAAGAAACTGTTCCGATGGCAGTTCGAACGGTCATTCCCGAGAACGGTCATGAGAGAACGGTCATCGACAGAATGCCGACGCCGCAGGGTGACTTGAAAACTATGACCGTGATGACCGTTCTCTTCTCTATAGCTGTAGAAACAGAAAAAGAGAGAAAAGGAAGAAGGAAGTACATGGAAATGGGAGTTGTAGGGAAAAGGGGCGATTTTCGCGGTCGGAACGGTCACACGGTCACCACGGCGTCGGATCGGCGGGGGTAGTGCTGCAACGCCCGCCGCCCGGCCGACGTGAAACCGCAGGTACCGCCCGTGCTCGCAAAAGCCTGGCTCGGCGGCGTCACGGGGTTCGGAGCTTGCGGGTGCGAGAGCCCACCAGCGCCGGCTGCAGGCCGCGCTGCGTGCTTCCGGCCGCGATGACCAGGATCTTGAGGCCGCCGTCACTGCGCTGATCGAGGACTTCGTCACGCACCGGATCGGCCAACAAAAATGAGCGCGCGGCCCTACTCTGGTCTAGGCGGTTGTAGTTCGCCCTCTATCAGGTGTAAGCGGTAAGAGCTCCCACGTTCGCAGTGATCAGCGGGCGCGTGCGTAGCGGATCGGCATCCAGTATTGGCGCAGCGCCTCGACGGCCGCTGGGATATCGAGGTGGGCATTGCGAAGAAAGTCCTCGGTCTCGCGGCCGCTTCGCGGCGGTCCGAGCAGCGGACGGCCCTGATCGTCGCGACAGTGCAGCAGGATGGTCAGAAGCTGGCCGTGATTGACGTTGCTGGCGTCCAGCAACGGCGCCCACGCCGACAGCCTGAGCCGCATCGCGGCGTAGAAACCCTGGCACCAGGGGCGCGGATCGATGTCGCCATTGACTTCACGCCGGTGCATCGGCGCGAATTGGCGAGGCGTGGTCGAAAGGGTCTGGCTGATCTCGTTATGACGCAGCGCGACGGTGGAAATCGCCGCGAACTCCGGGGTGCCGCCGTGGTTGAAAGCATCGGCATCGATGGCGAGCAGCGGGCAGATCCAGTCGAGTGGGCTCATCGACACCGGTCCAGCCACGATCGCGGCGACGTAACCGTCGAGCATGGGAATGCTGGTGGCGGCAGGATGCCGATCGACGCGAGCCTGCAGCCACCGCTCGAGTTCCTCAAGCGGCATCGCGGCGACCGCCAT
>NZ_JBVAPG010000078.1:0-39388 GCF_055413685.1 Bradyrhizobium sp. LeoA1Lang
ATGCTTCGACGTATCCATTCCAATGCGGATAATCTGCGTCACGGACGGCTCCCTCGTTTGAGATTTCGACAACCTCATTCTGGCACAACTGATGCCGTAGGGGGCCGTCCACCCCATCAACCACAGGGAAGCGTTGCGGCGCGAGCAAGCGGTGCAGCGAAGCACACACCGAAGCCTGTGGTTATGGGTCCCGGGTCAAGCCCGGGACGACGTGGAGAGAGGTTCGGATTCAAACGTCAAACAGCCGCGTAGCCCGGGTGGAGCATCAGCGTAACTCGGGACAGCTCGTTGATGGGAGACGACCCGGGTTACGCTGGCGCTCCACCCGGGCTACGCCGTTTTGACGCGAGGCCCTAAACTCCCGCGACTGATGACCAGATCCCGGCGAGCTTGCGCTTGAACTGCTGCAGCCGGGTCGGCGGCACGGCCGGCTCCTCGTCCTCCGGCAGGCGCAGGCCGACGACATTGACCCTGCCGCCGCCGAGGCTGCGCGCGACCAAGACGATGCTGTCCAGCGCGAGCTCCGCGCCTTCCTTCGGCGCGCGGTCGAGATGGATGTCGAAATAATCCGACAGCGTCAGCTTCTTCTGGTCCTCATCGACGGTCACGCCGTAGATCTCGGCGAGCTCGCCAAGCGTATGTTCGCCGGAGACCACGAAGTCGCCGAGCAGATGCGGATCCGGCGCGGTGCTTGGCGGCATGTCGACGAAGAAGCGGTCGAGCGCTTCCGCCCGCTCCGGCGGCGCCAGCAGATAGAGGTAGTCGCCGGGTGCGATCGGGTCGGCCTCAGCGGGGGAGAGGATGTTCTCGTCGCGGATCACCAGCGTCGGCTTCGACCAGGACGGCAGCAATCCACGGCGGAAAAACAGGCTTTTCGCACCGACGGGATAGCCGACCAGTTGCTGCTCGAGCTGGCCGGGCAGGTCCAATTCGACGCGCCGCGGGCCGCGGTCGACACGCGGCAGCGCCACGTGCAGCCGACGCGCCGCCGGCGCCAGGGTCCAGCCCTGCAGCAAAAGCGAGATGATGACGACGACAAAGGCGACATCGAAATAGAGATAGGCCTTCGACAGGCCCACCAGCATCGGGATCGAGGCGAGGAAGATCGCGACCGCGCCGCGCAGCCCGGTCCAGGCGATGAACAGCTTCTCCCGCCAGTTGAAGCGGAACGGCGCCATGCAGGCGAATACCGCAAGCGGCCGCGCCAGCAGCATCAGCGCCAGCGCCACCACGACTGAAGCACCCAGGCTGCTGAGCACGCGATGCGGCGATACCAGAAGCCCAAGCAGCACGAACATCACGATCTGCGCGAGCCAGGTGGCGGCGTCGAGGAACGCGACCACCGAGCTGTGCGCGCGCGTCGGCCGGTTGCCGATGATGATGCCTGCGAGATAGACGGCGAGGAAGCCGGAGGCATGGGCGATCTGCGCCGCGCCGAAGATCACCAGCGCCGCCGTGGTCACGAACGGCGCGTGCAGGCCCTGCGGCAGAGCGACGCGGTTCATTGCGATCACGACCAGCCGGCCGCCGATCACGCCCACGATCGCCCCAAGCACGGCCTCGCGGACGAATTCCAGGATGACGTGCGACGCCGAGCTTTCCCCAAGCGAGATGAACTCCACCAGCATCAGCGTCAGGAAAATCGCGAACGGATCGTTGGTGCCGCTTTCGGCCTCCAGCGTGGCGCCGACACGCGGGCGCAGGCGCAACCCCTGGGTGTGGACCAGCAGGAATACCGCCGCGGCGTCGGTCGAGGCCACCACGGCCCCGACCAGCAGCGCCTCGGTCCAGGAGAGGTCGAGCATATATTTGGCCACCGGCGCCGTGACCAGCGCGGTCAACAGCACGCCGGCGGTCGCGAGCACCATCGAGGGCGCCAGCACGGCACGGATGCTCTGGAAGCGCGTGCGTAGTCCGCCGTCGAACAGGATCAGCGCCAGCGCCACCGAGCCCACCAGATAGGTGGTGCGGACGTCGTCGAACTGCAGATGGCCGGGACCGGCATCGCCCGCGAGCATGCCGATCAGGAGGAAGACCAGCAGCAGGGGGGCGCCAAAGCGCAGCGCCAAAAGGCTCGACAGGATGCCGGCCATCACGAGAACTGCGCCAAGCAGGATGGCTATGCTGACCTGATCGAGAGAAGCCATACGCCGTAAGGAAGGAGAAGGGTTGCAATGCATCCTTACCGTCGCCACAGTTCGACGCCAACCCATTTTCTGAACATGGCGTCAGACTTCTGGTTTTACAACCAACCTCACTTCGCCCTCCCGTTGTGGCGATGGTCCGTGCGTCGCGTTTGTGGGATCGTGCCGACCGTTCGAATCAAATTCGCTTGAATCTGCACTTCATGAGATTTCGCCGATGGAAATGGAGCTGAAGGACGTCATCGAGGCCCTGCAGATGGCCGCACGGTCGGTCGGCGCGGAGGTCACCTCGCCCTGGTTCTATCTGCAGTTCGGCATCATCCTGGCCGCCGCCGGCATCGCCTATGCGGCCGACGCCGCGATCCGCGTACGGGTCAACACGGATTCGCTGGGATCGCACCTGCCGCTGCCGCTCAGGCATTTCCTGCGCGTGCTGGTCGGCAGCGCCTCGACCGCGGTGTTCGCGCTCCTGATGATCGCGACGCGCATCATCATGGCACATTCGACCTGGCCGAGCCGCAGCTATCTGATCGTGGTCTCGGCCAAGCTGGCGCTGGCCTGGCTGGTGATCTGCCTGGTGACATCGGTGATCCGCAACGCCCTCATCGTCCGCCTGGTGTCGCTGGGGGCCTGGATCGTCGCGGCGCTCAGCATCATCGGCCAGCTCGATGCGACGGCGGAGGCGCTGGATTCGGTCGCAATCGAGATCGGCGGCCTGCGGCTGACGCCGCTGCTCCTGATCAAGGCCGGCGCGCTGGTGATCCTGGCGCTGTGGCTGACCAACATCGCGAGCAATTTCGTCGAGAGCCGCATCAACCGCGCCACCGACCTGACGCCGTCGATCCAGGTGCTGCTGATCAAGATCATCCGCATCGGGCTGATGGTGGTTGCAATCGCCATCGCGCTAAGCGCGGTCGGCATCAACCTGTCGGCGCTCGCGGTGTTCTCCGGCGCGGTCGGTGTCGGTATCGGTATCGGCCTGCAGAAGATCGTCGCCAACTTCATCTCGGGCATCATCCTGCTCGCCGACAAATCGGTGAAGCCCGGCGACCTCGTCACCATCGGCGACAGTTCGGGGCGCATCAGCGCGATGAAAACGCGCTACATCTCGGTTGCCGCCGGCGACGGCCGCGAATTCCTGATCCCGAACGAGGACCTGGTGACGCAGAAGGTCGTCAACTGGACCTATACCGACAAGAACACGCTGGTCAAAATCCCCTTTGGCACCAATTACGACGCCGATCCGCGGCTGGTGTGCAAGCTTGCCATCGAGATCGCCGCCGCGGCGCCGCGGGCATTGAAGGGCAAGCCGCCGAACTGCATCCTGACCGAATTCGCCGAGGCCGGGATGAAATTCTCGCTGACCTTCTGGATTGGCGACCCTGATGGCCTCGACAACGTCAAAAGCGACGTGATGCTGGCGCTGTGGGACGCCTTCAAGCGCGAGGGCATCCGTGTGCCCTATCCGGTGCGGGAACTTCGGGTCCGCGGCGCCCTGCCGGTCGAGACCGTGATCGAGACTTCCAGCTAAATCCATGGCAGGAAAGGCCATTTCGGCCCCAACCTTGGCTTGCGCTGGCCGCCTCGATCATTAAATTAGGTGAATTACCGCCAGTCCGACAGACCCCGCCAAATGACCCGACCATGAGCTATATCGAAGCAACCGACACCTCCCTACGCAAGACCGGCCAGATCAAGCTGCACGGACAAAGCGGCTTCGTCGGCATGCGCAAAGCAGGTGCGCTGGTGTCGAAATGCCTCGACGAGCTCACCGACATCGTCAAGCCGGGAATCCCGACCTCGCAGATCGACCAGTTCGTACGCGAGTTCGCCTTCAGCCATGGCGCCTATCCGGCGACGCTGATGTATCGCGGCTATCGCTATTCGACCTGCACCTCGCTGAACCATGTGGTCTGCCACGGCATGCCCGGCGACCGCCCGCTGAAGGAAGGCGACATCGTCAATATCGACGTCACCTTCATCGTCGACGGCTGGTATGGCGATTCCAGCCGCATGTATGCGGTCGGGCCGATCGCGCGCAAAGCCGAGCGGCTGATCGAGGTGACCTATGAGGCGATGATGCGGGGCATCGCCGCGGTGAAACCGGGCGCCACCACCGGCGACATCGGCCATGCGATCCAGAGCTATGTCGAGCCGCAGGGCATGAGCGTGGTGTGCGATTTCTGCGGCCACGGCCTCGGGCGCATGTTCCACGACGAGCCGAACATCATCCATGTCGGCCGGCCCGGCGAAGGCGTGGCGCTGAAGCCGGGCATGTTCTTCACCATCGAGCCGATGATCAATCTCGGCAAGCCGCATGTGAAGATCCTGTCCGACGGCTGGACCGCGGTGACGCGCGACCGCTCGCTGTCGGCGCAATTCGAGCATTCGGTCGGCGTGACCGCCGATGGGGTGGAGATCTTCACGCTGTCGCAGCGGAGCGGCGAGAAGCCGTGGACGGTGTAGCCGCGGAGACCCGTCCGCGAGTCCAAAATCACTTTCGATCACCATCGGTTTGACGGGAATGGGCGAAAGCTGTTGCGACGCACACGTCGCTGCCGATGCAGCCCGGCGGGAGAAGTGCGCCGGCCGTGAAACGTGTCGAACGCATCCCCTTTAAGAAGTAAGTGCATTCAAGTTTATTACAATCTATCATTGCATCTATCACAATCCATTTGCAACAGGGGGTTGGCGATGGCCACTGCAAGACCCGGCTTTCGAGCGCGACAGATTGTGGCTTGTCTTGCCGTAGTCGCGGCTTTCGTCGCTGGCCCACGCGCCAATGCGCAGGACACCCTGTTCGTGAGTCAAAGGGTCACAACGCCGGGCGAATACACTGCCGGGATTGAGGGGCCCGCGGTGGATGCATCGGGCAATCTCTATGCCGTCAACTTTCGACAGAGTGGCAATATCGGCAAAGTCGCGCCAGGCGCATCTCAATCGCAACTCTTCACGTCGCTTCCTACCGGCAGCATCGGCAATGGCATCCGCTTTGACCGCGGCGGGCGGATGTACATCGCCGACTTCAAGAAGCACAATGTCTTCGTGATCGAGCGCGGCGACTCTACGCCGCGTGTCTACTTTCATTCCGATCTTTTCAATCAGCCGAACGATCTGGCGATAGCGGCAGATGGCACGCTCTACGCCAGCGACCCGCGATTTTCATCAGGCTCGGGTCAGATTTGGCGAATCACCCGCGACGCCGACGGCAAGGGCCGCGGCGAAGTGATGTCCAGCACGCGACCGCGCATGGGCGTGACCAACGGGATCGATCTGAGCCCGGATGGCACGACGCTCTACGTCAGCGAGTCGGATTCCCGGCAAGTATGGGCCTATCGGCTCGAAGGCAGCAGACTGCTCGATCCACGACAGGTCAGGCGGTTCGCCGATTTCGAAGTCGATGGCCTGCGCACCGACACCAGTGGCAGGATTTTTCTCGCGCGGCCTTCGGCAGGCAATATTGCCATCTTCGCCGCCGACGGATCGCTCGAGCGGGAAGTGCCGCTGCTCGGAAAAGAACCGACCAACCTCACCTTCGGCGGCCCCGATGGCAGGACCGTCTTCGTGACCCAGAAGGACGGCCGTTTCATCGAGGCGTTCCGCACAGATCGTCCCGGCCGCGAGCCTTGCTTGCAAGTGCCGGCAATGTGCTGAGACCAAAACCGCGCCGGGCCACGTTTAGAGCGTGATGATTTTTCTTCGAATTATCATCCCGCTCTATCTTTTTATTTGAGCATGATCTCCGCGCAAACGCTTCGCGTTTGTCGCGAGGGAAAACCGGTATCCACTTTTCCGGATCATGCTCTAATCAGTCATCGCCGCCCATGCGGCGACTGAGTTCGGCTGGTTCGTAATTCTCCCCGATCGACATCGCGCAGATGCGCGAGAGATGAACGTAAGGCAGCCCGGTCTCCTTGGCCCAGGCGTTGAACTGCGCCTGCACCTTGGCGAGATCGCCTTTCGACTTCACCTCCTCCGCGATATCGAGGCCGGCGTCGCGCAGGCAGGTGACGACGTCCCTTGACGTGACAAAGCCGTCCCAGCCGAGGAAACGCAGCAGCATCTGGCCGGTATTGCCGCCGAGCCGGCTGCCGCGCTTGACCAAAAGGTTCAACAGCCCGACTTCGTCGGAGGACGGCCAGTCAGCCAGGAATTTGCCGAAGCTGCCGTGCTCGCCCGCGATCTCCTGCACGAAGCGGGCGTTGTCGCGCACCGACATGATCTTGGCGCCGTTGCGCACGATGCGCGTGTCGCTCGTGAGCCGCTCCCAGAATTCGTCCGGCTCGAATGCGAGCTGCTCGGGCTGGAAGCCGAGGAAGGCCTCTTCGAAGCCCGGCCATTTTGCGTCGATCACGCTCCAGGCAAAGCCGGCGCAGAACACCCGCTTCGTCATCTCGGCAAGAACGCGATCGTCTTTCAGCCTGGCCAGGGATTTCGCGTTCGGCGCCGGCGGCATTAGCTTCTCCAGCGCTTTCGCGCCGCCCTTGCGCTTCTCGGCCCGCGCCCGAATAGCCCTAAACGACGTCACGCGGCGAGACCTCTTTGCATTGGCAGGGACCGCCGATCATAGCGTGACGCAAGCCGCGATGCCAATGCGAAGCATCTAGCTGATATCAGCCGTCCTTGATGCGCTTCAGGCGCTCGACTGCTTCCTTCACCAAGGTCTGCATCAGCGCCTTGGCAGGGAGTTCGCGGGCCATCGCAGCGCCCTGCCCTGCCCAGAGCGGGGTGAAGTCGCGGCTTCCGTTCCGCTCTGCCGCTGCCCGCAGCGGTGCCAGCTCGCCCATCGGCAGCGGAAAATCCGGTACAGCGTCGGACAAGGGACCGACCTCGGCGATGAGACGATTGACCAGGGCACGCGCGGGTCGGCCGGAGAGCACGTTCGTCACCACGGTGCCAAGCTCGCGTGCCTGGCGCAGCGCATCGCGGTGCAGCGGTGGCGTCGCCGCCTCGGGGCAAAGCAGGAAGGCGGTCCCCATCTCCACTCCGGAGGCACCAAGGGCAAGGGCGGCTGCGATGCCGCGCCCATCGGCGATGCCGCCGGCGGCGATCACGGGCACGCCGACCGCGTCAGTGATCTGCGGCACCAATTCGAAGGGGCCAAGCTGCGCGGCGAGCGCGTGGTTCTGGTCGCGATCGAGGAACGTGCCCCGGTGGCCGCCAGCTTCATAGCCCTGGGCAATCACCGCATCGGCGCCATGATCTTCGAGCCAGCGCGCTTCCGCGACCGTCGTCGCCGACGAGATCACCTTACAGCCGGCCGACTTGATCCGGGCCACCAGCGGCGATGCCGGCAAGCCGAAATGGAAGCTCACCACGTCGGGCCTCGCGTCCTCGACGAGTTCGCACATCGCACCGCCAAACGGCGCAAGGTCGGTGCGCGGCCGCGGTGTCGTTTCGTCAATTCCAAGTTCGCGATAATAGGGTGACAGCCGGTCGTGCCACGCCCGCTCGCGCGCCGCATCGGCCCTCGCCGGCTCGTGGCAGAAGAAATTGAGGCTGACCGGCTTGCTGGTCAGCCGCCGCGCTTGCGCGATCGCGTTGGTGACGCGCTGCAGGTCCATGGTGGCGCAGCCGATCGAGCCGAGGCCGCCGGCATTGGAGACGATCGCCGCGAGTTCAACCGTGGCGAAACCAGCCATCGGCGCCAGCACGATCGGGTGTTCGATCCCAAACAATTCAAGCAGACGTCGGTCGGACCACATCGCGCATCTCCTACCAGCGGCCGGCGGAGGCGCCGCCATCGACATGCAGGATCTCGCCGGTAACGAAAGATGCCTTCTCAAGATACATCACGGCATCGACGACCTCCCGCATCTCGCCCATTCGGCCGATCGGCTGCAGCCCGGCGAGAAAGCCGTGGGCCTCGGGCGAATGCATTGGCGTGCTGATCACACCCGGCGAAACCGCGTTCACCCGGACATTTCGGGGAGCATATTCGATCGCGAGCGAGCGCGTGATCGCGTTAAGCCCGCCCTTGGTCATCGCCGCAAGACCCGCCGCCAGCGACGCCATCGGCTGTTCGGCTATCGTTGCCGTGATGTTGACGATGTGGCCAGAACCCGCCTGCAGCATTCGGGCCGCGGCCTTCTGGGTCAGATGAAAGAATCCGGCGAGATTGACCGCGACCGCCTTTGCGAAGTCGGCCGCGGAATATTCGGTGAAGGGCTTGGCAATGAACACGCCGGCGTTATTGACGAGCGTATCTATGCGCCCGAAGCGCTCGATCGCCAGACTGAAGATGCGTTCGGCGGTCTCGGGGTGGGCGATGTCGCCCTCGATCATGAGGACCGACGGATCGTCGCTCTTGCCGATCGAACGGGCGGTGGCCACGACGCGGTAGCCGTTTTCGCGATAGGCTTTCAGCAATTCCGCACCAATGCCGCGTGATGCGCCGGTGATGATGACGACCTTTCGCTCTGATGTCATATTCGCTCCTCGCAATTGCTTGGGGTGTATGGGAGCGATAGATGCACCATTCGACCGGACGCGGCTTTGCCTCGCTTGCTCTGCTGTTGTCATTTCTTGCCGCTGTCGGGGGATCAGCGGTCGCGGATCGGTTACATCCGTAACAAATCAGGCCACGACGCTGCGGCGGTACTGAGCCGGCGTCAGGCCGGTCGCCTGCCGGAACGCGCGGGTGAAATTGGCCTGGCACGAAAATCGGAGCCTGAGCGCGATATCAGCCAGCGGCTGCTCCCTCTGTCCCAGCAGTTCCTTGGCACGTTCGAGCCGCCTCGCGCTGACATAACGATGCGGCGATCGGCCGACGGCGACCTTGAAGGCGCGGGAGAAATGAAACTGGCTCAAGCACGCGATCGATGCCAGGCGGCCGACCGTCAATTCACCTTCCAGATTGACCTCGATGTAATCCAGCACACGCGCCAGCCGGCGCCGATCAAGCCCTTCGCGAGCGGGAGGTGCGAAGAAGTCGAGCGATAGCTTGCCGAAGTGGTTTTGAACCAATCTTGCGGCGAGGCTCGAGGCCAGCGTCTCCGCGAGCAGCCTGCCGGCAGACGTCTCGCGCTCCAGCTCGGACGTGAGTGCAAATGCGATCTCGGCCACGAGCGGATCGCGAAAACTGCTCTCATGGCGCAGCGACGTCATGACGGATGGGGCGGCCCCTTCACCAAAGCTCTCCGCTGAAAACCGGTTCGGCGGAAGATAAACGTGCAGGACCGCCGGAACGGGATCGGACAAATCGATCAAGCCCTGCCCGACCACCGGCGGAGAAAGCCAGATGGTCCCGCGTTCGGAGACGCTGCGATCGGTGATGCCATACCTCTCGCGCGTGACCACGGACCCATTGCCGCGGACGTCGACGCAAATTTCGATGTCAGGTTGCGGGCTCTTCCAGGCGATCGTGCCACTGCTATGACTGCGAAGCTCCGCCGTGATGTCCGACCAGCCGCGGTCGGCGGAAGACGCCAGAAGCCCGCAGGTGCCGTAGCTTTCGAGCCCGCGTGCCCCTGGCGAGGCTGGCTGCTCCGGCTGAGATGCGAACTTAGGCTTTTCATGGGTGGAATTCATTCGACATAACCCGATATCCGGCAATCGACGACAATCCCCCAGTCACCTCAATGTGGCCGGCTCGCAGCCGAATCGCAACGATTCCTGGCCGCCCATCACGCGGAAGCGATCAAGACCCGCCGATCTTCCGGCGCATATCGAAGGCTTCGATGCGTCCGCGGCACTTCATGGTTGCAAAAACCGCGTGGCACGGCATGTTTGGCGGCGATGCCCGCCAAGACCAGCGACCCCACCGACCAGCCCGCCGAGACGCCGCATTACCACGGCCATCGGGAGCGCCTGCGCGAGCGCTTCCATAGCGCCGGCCCCGACGCGCTGAGCGACTATGAACTGTTGGAGATGGCGCTGTTTGCCTCGATCCCACGGCGCGACACCAAGCCGCTCGCCAAGGAACTGCTGAGGCGCTTCGGCTCGTTTGCCGAGGTGATCCATGCCCCCGTGGCCCGCCTGCGCGAGGTCGACGGCATCGGCGAATCCTCGGTCAACCAACTCAAGCTGATCGCCGCCGCCGCGAGCCGCGTCGCCAAGGGCGAGGTGAAGCGGCGCAACGCGCTGTCGTCATGGAACGACGTGCTCGACTATTGCCGCTCCAGCATGGCCTTCGCCGACAAGGAGCAGTTTCGCCTGCTCTTCCTCGACAAGCGCAATCAGCTCATTGCCGATGAGGTGCAGCAGATCGGCACCGTCGACCACACGCCGGTCTATCCGCGCGAAGTGATCAAGCGCGCGCTCGAACTATCCGCCACCGCGCTGATCCTCGTGCATAACCACCCTTCCGGCGACCCGACGCCGTCGCAGGCCGACATCCAGATGACCAAGGCGATCATCGACATCGCCAAACCGCTCGGCATCTCCGTGCACGACCACATCATCGTCGGCAAGAACGGCCACGCGAGCTTGAAGGGGATGCGGCTGATTTAAACAGCGCCGCTGTGCCCGTTTCCCGTTTGATCTCGCTCGGCTCGCCCTTAGCCGATCCGCCGCAATTCCACTTGTGCACCGCTATGTGCCGCCAGCGTCGCGCTGGCCGCTGCGAGGTCCCAGGGGCGGACTCATCCCTGTCATGGCTTGAAAACGATAGCTCTCAGGACTACACTATTCGGCGACGGGAGCCGTTGCTGAATTGGTTGAGGTGATAAGTGATGGCATCGACAAGTAGAAGCGCCACGGACAGCCCCCTTGCGTCGGTCCGTAAGACCGCTGCCGGTTTGGCAGATAAGGCGACCATGCGCGAGTTCGATGCTCTGTGCCTCACACCGGTCGAACCGCTCACGCCCGAGGAGATTCGCGCACTACGCGAGCGCGAACACGTCTCGCAGCCGGTATTCGCGCGCTACCTCAATGTCCGGAAGGACGCAGTCAGCAAATGGGAACGCGGGGAGAAGCGGCCAGATGGCCCGTCGCTCAAGCTGCTGAACCTCGTGAAGGCAAAAGGCTTAAAGGCAATCGCGTGACCCATAACAGCGCGCCGGCATGAAGCGCGATGTCAGAGCTAGACTAACGCGCAGCCGTCAACCCAGGGAAAAGCCCACAAGTGACCTACAATGCTGAACGGGCTCTGGCACTTCTTCGTATTGGCTCCGCACGAGCTGATGCCGCCTTCCGGGATGGCCAGGAGGAGGCGATTCGTCACGTCGTCGAAGGTCGTGGCCGCTTGCTGGTCGTGCAAAGGACCGGGTGGGGCAAGAGTTTTGTTTACTTCATCGCAACCAGGCTGCTTCGTGACGGCGGCAGCGGTCCGGCTCTGCTAATCTCGCCGTTGCTGGCCCTTATGCGAAACCAGATTGCGGCAGCGGAGCGCATGGGCGTGCGAGCCGCTACGATCAATTCGGAGAACCAGAGTGATTGGGCTGAGGTTGAAACCAAGCTTGGGCGCGATGAGATCGACATCTTACTGATCTCACCTGAGCGATTGGCGAACGAACGATTCCGTACCGAGGTTCTGGCCGATATCGCCGCAAGGATTTCGCTGCTGGTAGTCGACGAAGCTCATTGTATTTCAGACTGGGGGCATGATTTCCGTCCCCATTATCGCTTACTGGAACGAGTTGTCAGAACGTTACCGCCCAATTTGCGACTTCTGGCCACCACAGCAACCGCGAACGATCGGGTGACGGACGATCTGGTCGCAGTCCTCGGACCGAATCTCAAGGTGCTGCGTGGCGATCTGAATCGTACTTCGCTTTCCTTGCAAACCATAGTCTTGCCTAGCCAAGCCGAGCGCCTGGCTTGGCTGGCCGAACAACTTGCCACACTTCCTGGTCACGGCATCATCTACACGCTAACGGTGCGCGACGCTCATCAAGTTGCGAACTGGCTCAAGAGTCGGGGATTCAATGTCGAGGCCTATACAGGCGAAACGGGGGATCTCCGCGAAGAACTGGAGCAGGCGCTGCTCCATAATCAGGTGAAGGCTCTTGTCGCCACCACTGCTCTGGGCATGGGCTACGACAAACCTGATCTGGCATTCGTGATTCATTACCAGACGCCGGGTTCGGTCGTGGCCTACTACCAGCAGGTCGGCCGAGCCGGACGTGCTCTCGACGCCGCTTATGGCGTTTTGCTGAGCGGCGCGGAAGAAGATGAGATCACGGACTGGTTCATCAGGAGTGCATTCCCCACTCCGCAGGAAGTCGAGGATGTTCTAAATGCACTCGAGGCAGAGCCTGAGGGGCTATCCGCTCCCGAGTTGCTCAGCCGAGTAAATCTGAGCAAAGGGCGCATCGACAAGACGATCCTTCTGCTCTCTCTCGAGTTGCCGGCGCCGATAGCCAAGCAGGGAACCAAATGGCAGCTTACGGCAGCCACACTGAGCGACGAATTCTGGGAACGTGCAGAACGGCTCACCACACTGCGTCGCGAGGAACAGCATCAGATGCGAGAGTATGTCGCCCTCCCATTTGGCGATCATATGAATTTTCTCGTCAAATCACTTGACGGCGATATGAGTACCTGCAGCCCTTCGACGCTGCGCCCTCTGCCGACCAATCCGGATGCCGCGCTGGTTCGGGACGCGGCTGCTTTTTTGCGCCGCACCGATCTGCCGATTGAGCCGCGCAAAAGATGGCCAAACGGCGGTATGCCTCTTTACAAGGTCAGCGGAAACATCACCGAACAGCACCAAGCGCAACCTGGGAGGGCCCTATGTGTGTGGGGCGATGCAGGCTGGGGCGGCCTCGTCAGGCAAGGCAAATATCGCGATGGCCACTTTGATGATGACCTCGTCGAAGCTTGCGTAGAGATGATTCGACGATGGTACCCACAACCCGCCCCCACCTGGATTACCTGCATTCCGTCGCTTCGGCGTCCCGATCTCGTGCCGAACTTCACACAGCGCTTGGCTGCCGCTCTCGTCTTGCCGTTCCAGGTGGCGCTAAGAAAGACAGAGGCCAGGCCCGAACAGAAGACGATGGCGAACAGCACTCAGCAAGCTCGCAACGTCGATGGTTCGCTTGCCCTTGTCGATCAGGCCCTTCCACACGGCCCTGTGTTACTGGTTGACGACATGGTGGATTCGCGCTGGACGTTCACTGCGGCGGCATGGCTTTTGCGTACAGGCGGCAGTGGCGAGGTCTGGCCGCTGGCGCTTTCATTAGCAGGACATGACTCATGACGCTGACTTTATCGGCCAACACGCAAGCGATCCTGCTGGTGACCGCTCCCTTGATCGCTGGACGCGGTAATTCCTCATCGGACCTGCTATCGCCTGGTGAGTACAAGCACCTTGTCCGCCGCTTGCGCGAGATACAGCGGCAGCCAGCAGATCTCTTGTCTCCAGCTGCCGCAGATTTGATTCATGACTGCCGGCCTGTCGTTGACGAAACTCGCCTGCAGCGTTTGTTGGGGCGCGGCTTTCTCCTGAGCCAAGTCGTCGAGCGCTGGCAATCCAGGGCGATCTGGGTCGTTAGTCGAGCAGATGCCGACTATCCTCACCGCCTGAAAACGCAACTGAGAGAAGACGCCCCGGCAGTGCTGTATGGTTGCGGCGATATAAGTCTTCTGGAATCCGGCGGCCTCGCCGTTGTTGGATCTCGCGATGTAGACGACGCGTTGATCGCCTACACGAAGAACCTCGGCGGCCTGGCCGCCAATGCCCGCAAGACCATCATCTCCGGCGGAGCGCGCGGAATTGATCAAGCAGCGATGCTCGGCGCACTTGAACAAGGCGGCAAAGCGATCGGCGTTCTGGCTGACAGCCTGGAAAAAAGCGCACTGAACCGCGAGAATCGCAACGTGCTCATCAACGGTCGGTTGGTGCTGATATCATCCTACGATCCCAGCGTCGGATTTAATGTCGGCAACGCCATGCGGCGCAACAGGTTGATCTATGCCCTGGCCGAGGTCGCGCTAGTAGTGAACTCTGATTTCAACAAGGGCGGTACCTGGGCTGGCGCAACCGAACAGCTAGATAGACTGCACATGGTCCCAGTCTACGTACGATCCACCGGCGAAACCTCTGCGGGCCTTGAGGCCCTGCGCAACAAGGGCGCTGTTCCGTGGCCAGACCCGCGGGACGCGGACGAACTCAAGGATGTGTTTACCGCAGCTGCGTCAGGCGCTGTTCAGGCCGCGCCTGATCTACTTTCGATTGATCCGCCAGTAGAATCCGTTTCCGAGACAGCGTCGGAACCTGACGTGCAATCGGCACCGAGATCCACGGCGGAATCGCCGCCGCCAGTCTCCGTTGTGCAGGAAACCTCTGGCATGGCAGAGGCCTCCGATACGCCTATTCTGCCAATAGAGGGCGAGCTGGAGGGTCGTCCGGCAAGCCGTGAACCGTTAGTGCAGACACCGAACGAGCCAGCCGACGCATTGTTGGCCGCTGCGCGTGAGGCATTTCAACAGCTTCTGGTTACACCCATGAAGGACAGCGAGATCGCCGCAGCTTTGAATATCTCAACCGCACAGGCCAAGATGTGGCTGAAGCACTTTGTCGATGAAGGCGTTCTGGAAAGGCGGAAGAAGCCTACCGTCTATGTCGTCAAACAGCTTCGCCTGTTTGAGTGACGCCGCGATCAAGAGGGGCTTGATCGCGGCGTCCTCGGCTTAGAGCCTGGTACCATTGGTTGAGCCGGCAGCCGGTTCACTTTGCATTTCCCGCTTGTCATCTTTACGGCCCAGCGCCGGCGACGAACAGCACGTCGACCCAGTAGTTATTGGCGTTGAAGGTATTTGTCGGGAAGCTGCTGCTGGTGCCGTAGACATAGACACCATTGCCCCCGCTGCTCGTGCTGGCCGGCGCCGTAAGTGCGCCGCTGATATGGTCGGCGGCGAAATAGTTGGGGTCCGCAGAATAAAAGCCGTTGCAGTGATAAGAAGCGACGTAGATCGTGTTGGCGGTCAATGCCACCGGTGTAGCGAGATTGACCGTTTGCCAGCCGCCGGGGGTCTCGTTGGTTGATGTTGCGCTGGCTAGCAGGGTCCCGGTCGCAGTCCATAGGTTGACGATATGCGGACCAGTGTTCTGCGGCCCTTTGTAAAAGAGAATTGCAAAGACGAGGCCGCCGGCCGACGTCTCGAACTTGACCCCGAGTTCGACCGCATTTGAATCATTGACCGTGATGTTTGCCGGGGTGGTCGTGGCGGTGAAGAGGCTGATGGCATTGGATGGGATAACAGTCAGTGAGACGGTTGCCGAGGCTGTCCCTCCGTGGCCGTTGGTGATTGTGTATGTGAAGTTCGCCGCTCCGAGGTAGCCGCTGGTCGGCGTGAAATTGACCACCTGCGTCGTTGCATTGTAGCTGACGGTTCCGTTGGTCGGGGTGCCGACGCTCAAGATCGACAGGGCAAAGCCGTTGGGATCCGAGTCATTGGCCAGAATCGTAGCGGCAGGAATGGCAAGGACAGTATTCTGAAGCGTTGTAAATCCGCTGTCGTTGTTCGCAACGGGAGGTAGGTTTCCGGTGGCATTCGGGTTGAAAAGTACATCGACCCAATAGTTGCTTGCGTTGAAACTGCTAGTCGGGAAGCTGCCGCTGGGGCCGTAGGAGAAGACTCCGTTGCCGTTGCTGCCGGCGCTGTTAGGGGCCGTGAGCGGCCCACTGGTATGGTCAGTGGCGAAGTAGGCCTCGTCCACCGAGTAGAAGCCCTTGGTGTGATAGGACGCGACATAGATCGTATTGGCGGTCAAGGTCACCGGTGTGGGCAAACCCACGGACTGCCAACCACTCGCGGTTTCGTTGTTGGATGCTGCACTGGCCAGCAGGGTACCCGTCGAGGTCCACAGATTGACGACATGCGCGCTTGTGTTTTGCGGACCCTTGTAGAAAAGAATTCCGAGGACCTGGCCGGCAACGGATGTCTCGAACTTGACCCCTAGTTCGACCAGGCTGGGGTCGTCCACTGTAATCGTTGCCGGTGTCGTCGATGGTCCGAACAGGCTGACGGTGCCAGCACTCACGGTCAGCGATACAGTTGCGGAGGCGGTGCCGCCATGGCCGTTGGTGATTGTATAAGTGAAGCTGGCTGCCCCAAGGTAACCGGTCGTCGGTGTGAAGCTAACGACTTGCGTTGCTGCATCGTAGCTCACCGTTCCATTGACCGGGCTGCTGACGCTTGAGATGGATATTGTGTAGCCATTTGGATCCGTATCATTAGCCAGGATCGAGGCGGCCGGAATGGACAGGACGGAGTTGGGAAGGGTGACAAAGCCTCCGACGTCATTGGCGATGGGTGGAAGGTTCCCGGTTCCACCAGCGCGGTTGAGTACCAAATCGACCCAGTAATTGCCGTTCAGATTTGAGCTCACGGGAAAAATGCTCGTCGATCCATAGGCAAATACACCATTGACGCCGGCGGCCGGTGCGCGCAGCGGACCCGCGCTCCGCGTATTGAGAAAGTAGTTCAAGTCCGCCGAATAGAGGCCCGTAGCGGTGTGGTACGACGCAACGTATGTGGCGCCTGCATTGACAGTGACCGGAGTCGGAAAATTGACCTGCTGCCAGCCGCTTGACGTTTCGCCGGAGAAGGCCGCGGTTGCAAGCAACGTTCCGTCGGCGCTCCAGAAATTGCCGACGTGCGGCCCGGTGTTGAGCGGCTCCTTGTAGAAACGGATACCGCTGACAGTGCCGGCAGAGCTGATCTGCACTCGGATACCAAGCTCTATTGCCAAGGGATCGTTGGCGAGTACCACAAACGGCGCATCAGCAGGCGTGAAAAGGCTCACGATCGCTGCAGGTACAACGCTTACGGTTACACCGGCGGCGGGTGTCTCCATATTGAGGCTGTCGTCGACAGCACGGGACTTGATTGTGAATGTGCCCGGCTGCAGTGGCCACCACGTGTATGTCCAGTTCGTGGTGCCTGTGGCCGGGTGCCAGGTCGTTCCGCCGTCGGTCGAGACCTCGACGACCGCAACCAGCCCGCCGACATCGCTCGCGGTGCCCGAAATCGTCACCGCTTGCTGCTGGACAAGGCTTGCACCCGAAGCGGGAGTAGAGATCGTCGAGACCGGCGGCGTGTGATCCGTTGATGCGCTGGCGGCAACGAGGTTCGTCTGCAGGGTTTGCGGCTGCACGCCCATGTCCGCAAACAGGTTCACCATGGCCTGCTGTACGTTCGGATCTTCGGGCGTCGGTCCCACACTGCCAAGGTTGCAGTAGTCGTGCGTCGTGTCGAGGCCAAAAGACAGGAAGACCGTTCCCGTACCGAACACGATTGCCCCGCTCGGTGCGCGATACAGGACGAGATTATGTGTCGCAGTCCGGGCGCCGGTGGTGTTGCCATAATCGAGCAGATAGGTGTCCACCGGAAGGACCGTCGATGACACTGCAATCAATCCGCCCGGCCGGAAGCCGTTGTCTGGCGCCTCGTCCCATTCGTAGCCAAGCATGCCGATTGCCAGAGAGCTGGTCGTGCCGGCTTGCACCGCCGTATTCCGCCAGAATCTGAACTGTGCGAGGTTCGAGGGAATCGTGATCGTGTCGCCGCGAAATGAATCCACCTGGAAGATGGTGCCGGTCAGCGCATTTTCAGGACGTCCTCCATCGGACGGAGGGCTGAAGCTCGGATCGCGCCAGGTGCCGGTCCACTCCGGCGACGGATCGATTTTTGCGGCGGCGTGGGTTTCCTTGTAGCAGACGAGAATGCGGTTCGCCGTACCGTTCGCATCCGCTTCCCATCGCGTTTTCCAGTAAACCTCGTTGCCGCTCATGAAGATGAGGTGCACGCCCGCATCACGTGCGGCCTCTACATTGGTCCGGAGATCGCCGGACCAATATTCATCGTGTCCGACCGACATGAACACCCTGTAGTTCGTCAGCGGAATGTTGCCCGGCCCCGCGTCGACGGTTGAGATGTAGGTCACATCGTATCCGTTTCGCTCGAGCCAGCGAATCGCTGCATACTCCCCGCTGAACACGAAATCCTGCGGGCCAGCATATAGCCCAATACCGTCACGTGTGCCGAAGGGCCGGTTGTAGCTGACTTTGAAAGCGCGCCCGTCACCACTCTGCGTCGCATTTCCTCCGTACAGGCTTGCACCGCCCCAGCCGTTGTAGGCATGCCATGTCGTGTCGGAGGTCTTGAAGACGATATCCCGCGCCGCACCGTCATTGCGGACGACAAAGGTCATATGGCTTTCGCCGGCTGTCGTGTCCTGACGGACAAGCTTTGCGATATACACGCCGGAGACCGCCGTCGCGGGGACGGTCCACGTGACGGTGACGTTCCAGTTGGCGGCATCGTACAGACCGATCGACGGATCACCGTCCGGTTGCGACGGCTGGATCGACGCGGCGTTCTGCTGAATGGACGTTACGAAACGAGCGCCGTCGCCGCCGTAATAGCCAAGGCGATAAATGTCGATCCGGTAGTTCGTCGAATCGGTATTGATCTTGAAGCCGATCTGGCTTCCACTATTGACGCTGATGCTGGTGGCGAAGCCTTCGATATTGGTGGCTGCCGGACCGCTGAGGTCCCATACTGCTTGAGGGGTGCCGGTGTTCTGGTTTTCGATAACGATTGGATTTTGTGCCATTTGCTAGCATCTTTGCTGTGGGGACGTGACTGCAATAAATCGTTGCCTGCAAAGCTTGGTATCGAATCACCACTCGAGCGTTCATCGACCGACGTTCACAATCTAGTGCAATTGCGATGGCGTCGTGACAGCGTGTTCGATTGATGAGAAACTGGCATCGGCCCCGGAGATTGGCCGATCAATCAGGGAGCGTTGAGCCGATGACGGAAGAGCAACGTCCAACCTGGACAGAAGGCAAGACCTGGTTGTATCGCGGTTATCAGGTCACGCACGCTCGTGACGGAAAAAGCGTGGAAGTTCGCAGAGGCAACGGGCCGCTGATAAAAAGCCTTGCTAAACCGGTCACATACAAGGACGTGACAGATTGCATCGACAGACTCCATCCCTCGGCGCCCTGACGAGATTCCCTGGTCGGAGTACATCAGTGCGGTGATCGTGTGTGAAGCCTCGAGAGAGAAACACTAGGATCGTTCGCATCGCCGAAGACACAGATGGAAACATCGGGCATTAAATAGAAACAAGTGGAAACATAGAAACAAGCCCGCCCGGCCCTCGGAACGGCGAAGCAGGCGACCCTCTCCTTCAAGTGGTGCCCGTGATGCGGCGGCCGTCTTACGGCGCAACCCAGCGTCGCACCGCATCCATCGTATCGGCGGGCGAAGTGTTGAAGCAGATCGAGGCCTCCGGCGCCAGCCGGTGCACGAGGTTGATGATCTTCTCGAACAGCAGCAGTTGCTCGGCGGGCTCGCGCAGGCCCGCGCCGATGACGACGCAGTCGAACCGTTTCGACTCCAGCGCCATGGCCACCACCCGCTCGGCGGTATCGCCAAGATCGACCAGACAGGCTTCCGCCTGATAGCCGTGGGTGCGCAACTGATCGATCTGCGCGTCGATATAGTTCCTGATGAGTTCCGGCGTGAGCTGCGGAAAGGCGCTGAAATCCGCGAATGCGGGATCGATGCCGATTGCAAGCACGGTCGTCGCCATAATCCGCTCCTGGTCGGAAAAAGACAGATCGAGACATCAACAGCCAACGCCGCGCACGCCAAGGGCGTTCCTCGTCCCAGCACACGGACAGGTGACGGAAAGAAAGCGCCGATTAGCAGTGGTTTACGTCTTCGGCCGCAACGCAATATCGGAGCTCGGCGATTTTGTCAGCGGTAACCGGATGTTTAAGGGACCATTCACACCATGCTGAGAAACTTCTGGTGACATTTGGAATTTTGATTCGCCGACCGTGAATACCTGATCGACAATTTCATCGCCTGGCCCCCCAACGCAGGAACCCCACACATGTTCGGAAGCCGGAAATCGCGTGCCGGTGACATTGCCAAGACTGCCGCCGACGTCATCACTGCCAACCTGATGGTCGCGGATGCGTCACTGACCATCACCTACATGAACCGTGCGGTGACCAAGCTGCTCACCGACGCGGAAGCTGACATCCGCAAGGAGCTTCCGGGCTTCTCGGTCGCCAAGCTGATCGGCGGCAGCATCGACATGTTTTACAGGGATTCCGCCCAGCGCCACCTTCTGGGACAGTTGAAGTCGCCGCACCGGGAGACCATCAGGTTCGGTGGCCGCGCCTTCGATCTCATGATCACGCCGCTGACCACGGACGACGGGCAGCGCGCAGGCTTCGCTGTGGAATGGTCCGATGCTTCGATCCGGCTGCACAACCTGGACTTCCGGGCGCAGACCATAGCCATCGGCCGCGTCCAGGCGGTGATCGAATTCAATCTCGACGGCACTGTCATCACCGCCAATGAGAATTTCCTGCGCGCGCTCGGCTATTCGCTGGCCGAGATCCAGGGCAAGCACCACAGCATGTTTGTCGAGGCATCATTCCGCGACAGCCCGAACTATCGGGAGTTCTGGCAGAAGCTGAACCGAGGCGAGTTCGAGACCGGCGAATTCAAGCGGATCGGCAAGGGCGGCAAGGAGGTCTGGATTCTCGCATCCTACAATCCGGTGTTCGATGAGAACGGCAAGCCGTTCAAGGTGGTCAAATTCGCCACCGACGTGACCGAGCAGAAGCTGCGCAACGCCGATTTTGCCGGCCAGATCGCGGCCATCGACAAGTCGCAGGCCGTGATCGAGTTCGCGATGGACGGCACGGTAAGAACGGCGAACGCGAATTTCCTGAAGACGCTGGGCTACACGCTGCACGACATCCAGGGCCGTCACCACAGCATGTTCGTCGATCCCGCCGAGCGTGACCTGCCAGCCTATCGGGAATTCTGGGCTGCGCTTAATCGCGGCGAATACCAGACCGGTGAGTTTCGCCGTGTCGGCGCCGGCGGACGCGAAGTCTGGATCCAGGCCTCCTACAATCCGATCATGGATCTCAACGGCAAGCCATTCAAGGTCGTCAAATACGCCTCCGACGTCACCGCCCAGGTTATAGCGCGGCTGAAGAGCGAGCGCGTCCGCGGCATGATGGAGCAGGTCGCGGCCGGCGCCGAGGAATTGAATGCCTCGGTGCGCGAGATCTCGGAGGCGATGGTCAAGTCCAAGGAAACGGCTGCGGCCGCCACCGACCATGTGCAATCCGCCGACCACCAGGCGCAGCGGCTGACCGCCGCGGCCGCCTCGATGAGCGGCATCCTGCAGATGATCGGCGACATCACCGGCCAGATCAACCTGCTCGCGCTGAACGCGACCATCGAGTCCGCACGCGCCGGCGAGGCCGGCCGTGGCTTCGCGGTGGTCGCCGCCGAGGTCAAGAACCTGGCCAACCAGGCCAAGCAGGCGACCGACAAGATTGGCGTCGAAATCGACTCGCTGAATGGCATTTCCGTCGACGTGGTCACCGCGCTGGGCACGGTCCGCCGGTCGATCGAGGCGGTGGGCGAATATGTGACGTCGACGGCGGCCGCGGTCGAGGAGCAGAGCGTCGTCACCGGCGAGATGTCGTCGAGCATGCACCGCGCCGCCAACGAGGCCGCCGCCATCGGCTGATAGCAGCGGATTACCAACGGCTCAGATCGAAGACTTGCCGTATCGGCGGTGGATGCTGCACTCCCTCTCCCGCTTGCGGGCAGGGCTATCGCATATAGCTGTTTGATGGCTGTGAACGAGGCGGGCCTCATGGTTCTCCGAGCGATGCGCAGCATCGTCTCGAGACGCGCCGCAAGCGGCGCTCCTCACCATGAGGGTCTAAGATTCCGCCGCGAAATCAGACCTCATCCTGAGGAGCCCGCCAAAGGCGGGCGTCTCGAAGGATGGGCCGCGAAGGAACCGCCGCCGACTCGACCAAATCGCATCACGCCATAGCGGCTGCTACTGGTCGCGCAGCATGATCAGGGGGTCGGCGCTGTCGGGGACCTTGCGCCACTGCGCATTGTCGTCGGCCTCGAACTGCCAAGTCTCGCCCTTCTCGGACATCAGCAGCATCTGGCCGTGATCGAGCCGCCAGACCGTCGGCGCGAACGCCGTCACCGCCGGATCGCATTTCGGCTTCAAGAAGACCTGGAAATTGTCCTGACCGGCTTCGGTATTGGTCAGCGTCAGGCCGCAGATCGCCTGTCCGTTGCCGCGCACCATCGACCAGTCGCCGATCATCTGGTCCATCGACTTGGCGAGCGCGCGAGCCGCGGCGAGGTTTTGCAGGATGTAGACGCCCTCGCCGGTCCGATGCCCCTCAAAGATGCCGCTCTCGACCTCAGTGAAATCGATCACCGGTTCGCCAACCGCATTCTGCAGCCGCACGATGTCGAGGCCCTTGATGTTCCAGGCGGCGATGTCCTTGGTGAAAGGCAGGGCCGCCGGACAGGAAGGCTCGAGCTCGAGCTTGAGGCCTTGGGCCGCGGCATCGCCCTTCAGCGTGACGACGCAGGTCTTGCTGCGCTCGGTGGTCGCAAGCTCCCACTGCCCGATCATTTCCTTTTTCAGCGACGTGGCATCCTGGGACGACGCAGGTCCAGCGCCGCCGGCGATTGCAAGCAGCATTGCCACCACGACGCTGAAACGGCGGACTGACATCGACGATCCCTGATCAACGTCCCTTTACCGGGGTTTCCGCGACGGGCGTGAGCGGCGGCTTGCCGGCGAACCAGCTTTTGAGATTGTCGACCACGAGCTGGTCCATGGCATTGCGCGTTACCACGGAAGCCGAACCGATATGTGGCAGCACCACAACATTCTGCATCGACTTCAGCTCGTCCGGCACGTTGGGCTCGGTGGCGAACACGTCGAGACCGGCGGCCAGGATGGTCCCCGATTTCAACGCCGCGATCAGCGCCGGCTCGTCCACGACCGAACCTCGCGCGACGTTGATCACCACGCCCCGCGGGCCGAGCGCCTTCAACACATCGGCATTGATCATCTTTGCGGTGGAGGCGCCGCCGGGCACGATCACGACAAGCGTATCCACCGCCTTCGCCATCTCGATCAGGTCGGGATAATGCTGGTAGGACACGCCGGCCGCCGGATTGCGTGAATGATAGACGACCGGAACGAGCGAAGCCTCGAGCCTGCGGCCGATCGCCTGCCCGATCCGCCCCATGCCGACGATGCCGACCTTGCGGTCGCGCAGCGAGCCGACGCTCAAGGGATAGTTCTGCGTCTGCCAGAGGCCGGAGCGCACATAGCGGTCGGCCTTGATGAATTCGCGCAGGGTCGCGATCAGGAGGCCCATGGCGACGTCGGCGACCTCCTCGGTCAGGACGTCGGGCGTATTGGTGACGATGATGTTGTGCTCGCGCGCATAAGCGGACTCGACATGGTCGTAGCCGACGCCGAAGCTCGCAACGAGCTCGAGCTTCGGGAATTGCGCCAGCACGGTCCTGTCGGTGGACACGGTGTGATAGGTCACGGCCATGCCGCGGATCTTGGCCTTGGTCTCCGGCGTCAACCGCTCGAGATCGGCGCGGTTTTCCGCAGTGTGCAGGATGAACTGATCGGGAAAGCCGTTCTGCAGAATGGGACGGATCGGCCCGTAGACCAAAAGGTCGATCTTGTCAGAAGAGATAGTTGCAGCCATCAGCTTTCCTTTCCAAGCGCGCTCTCGTGCCAGCGCCGCAATACCAGGTGCGAAATTAGCGCCAGCACCCCATAGATGACAATCCCGGCGACCGAGAGCAGGAACAACGCCGCGAACATACGTGGAATGTTGAGACGATAGCCGGACTCGGCGATGCGGAACGCGAGACCGGAGCCTGCGCCCGCGGTGCCGGCCGCGATCTCAGCCACGACTGCGCCGATCAGCGACAGGCCGCCCGCGATCCTTAAACCCCCGAGGATGAACGGCAGCGCCGCCGGCAGTTTCAGAAAACACAAAGTCTGCAGCCGCGTCGCGCCGTAAAGCTGGAACAGCCCGGCGAGGTTGCGGTCAACGGAATTGAGCCCGAGCGTGGTGTTGGACAGGACTGGAAAGAAGGCGACGATCCAGGCGCAGACCACCACGGCGGTCTGTTGCTGCAGATAGATCAGAAGCAGCGGCGCGATCGCGATCACCGGCGTGACCTGCAGGATCACCGCATAGGGGAACAGCGAATATTCCAGCCATTTCGACTGGTTGAACAACAGCGCCAGCGCGATGCCGCCGATCGCGGCCGCCACGAAACCTTCCAGCGTGGTCAGCAAGGTGACGCCCAGCGATTGCGACAGCACCGGCCAGTCGCCAATCAGGGTCTGAAACACCGCCACCGGCCCCGGCAGCACATAGGGCTGGATATTGTTGATGCGAACGATCGCTTCCCACAGCACGACAGCGGCCGCGAAGACGACGACCGGCAACAGCAGGCGGACCGCATGCAGCGAGGACTTCATGCGCCGGCCTGCCCCGCATAGGCCGGGGCCAGCGCGCCCGAAACCTGACGGCAGAAGCCGGCATATTCGGCGGAGGTGCGGAATTCCTCGCCGCGCGGCTCGGTCGCGCTGATGCGAAACTCCGCACCGATCCGCCCCGGCCGCGCCGTCATCACGATCACGCGCTGCGAGAGATACACCGACTCGAACACCGAATGGGTGACGAAGATCACGGTCTTGTGCAGCTTGCGCCAGAGCGCGAGCAGATCGTTGTTGAGGCGGAAACGCGTGATCTCGTCCAGCGCCGCGAATGGCTCGTCCATCAGGAGAATATCGGGATCGGTGACCAGCGCCCTGGCCAACGAGACCCGCATCTTCATGCCACCGGACAGTTCGCGCGGATAGGCTTTGGCGAATTCGGCAAGCCCGACCTGCGCCAATGCCTCGTCGATGCGCGCGTCCGCTTCTCTCGTCGGCGCATGAGCAAGCTTCAGCGGCAGGCGGACATTGTCGCGCACGCTCGCCCATGGCATCAAGGTCGGCTCCTGGAATACGAAACCGATCGGGTGATGGCCGCGCATTTCCGCCGCGAGAGGCGAGACGCTGACCGTGCCGGCGGTCGGCGCGACAAGGCCCGCGATCAGCCGCAGCGCGGTGGATTTGCCGCAGCCCGACGGCCCGACCAGCGACACAAACTCGCCGCGCCGGACGTCGAGGTCAACGGGCCCGAGCGCCGCCAGGCCAGTGTCATAAACTTTCGTGACGCCACGCAGGCTCACCGCAAGCGGGGAGCCGGCGTCCAGTTCGCTTGAGGCTTGCTCGGCCATCACGAGAGCAATCTTCGTGCTTACTTCTTCGGCCGCAGGTCGAGCCCGACGCCCTTGTTGACGAAGCGCAGCGTATAGGCCTGGCGGAAGTCGATATCGGAGCGAACGACGCCGGCCCGCACCATCTTGTCGAAGAAGCTCGCCATCCGTTCGTCGGTCATGGCGCCGATGCCGTTCTTCAAGGAGTCGCCGGAATCGACGATGCCGTATTCCTTCATCTTGTCGATGGAATAGCTGAGCAGTTCGTCGGTCATTTCCGGATTGAGCTTCTTGATCATGGCGTTCGCAGCGGCATTGTCGCCGTAGAGATAGTTGTACCAGCCGATGATGGAGGCGTCGACGAAGCGCTGGACGAGATCTGGCTTCTTCTCGACCATCTCGCGACGGGTCTCGATCAAGGTCGAATAGGTGTTGAAGCCGTAATCGGCGAGCAGGAAGATTCCGGGCTTGAAGCTTGCGGCCTTCTCCACCGCGAACGGCTCCGAGGTGACATAGCCCTGCATCGCGCTCTTCTTGTCGACGATGAAGGGTTGCGGGTTGAAGGTGTACGGCTTGACCTTGCTCTCGCTGAATCCGTATTCGGATTTCAGCCACTGGAAGTAGGTCGTCATGCCCTCCTTGGAGACGAGCAGCGTCAGCGGCTTCAGATCCTCAAGCTTGGTTGCCTTGATGTCAGGATGGGTCAACAGCACCTGCGGGTCCTTCTGGAACATCGCGGCGACGGCGACCAGCGGCACGTTGTTGGTGACCGCGTCGAACGACTGCAGCGAGTTCGCACTCATGAAGAAATCGATCTTGCCGGCGATCAGGAGGATGCGATTGTTGTTGTTGGGACCGCCGGGAACGATGGTGACTTCGAGGCCATATTTGTTGTAGGTGCCGTCGACCAGCGCCTGGAAGAAGCCGCCATGCTCGGCCTCCGCGACCCAGTTGGTGCCAAACGAAACCTTGTCCAAGGTCTCGGACCTTGCCGGCGCAAAGGCCGCAACCAGGGCGAAAACAGCTATAGTTAACGCTCGCAGCAAAAAGGCCCGCTTCATGGTTGGACTCCGTCGCTGGTTATGGCCCATGATGGGCGATGGACGCCGAATGCGCCCGCGGCAGGGCCGGCAAATTACCTCGCAAATCCGCGCAAAGGAACGCTTGGCAGAGAAACGTTTGGCATGACTTCCACTGTTCCACCCCGCGACTGGACCGAAATCCGCTGGCCGGAGATCGCTGGCGCCGATCCGGCGCGCTGGATCGCGGTGCTGCCGCTCGCGGCGACCGAGCAGCACGGGCCGCATCTGCCCCTCGGCACCGACATCATGATCGCCGAAGCCTATCTGGCGCTCGTGCGCGAGCTGTTGCCGATCGGCCTCCCCGCCACCTTCCTGCCGCTGCAGCCGGTCGGCATTTCCACCGAGCATATCGATTTTCCGGGCACGCTGACGCTGCCGACCAATGTCGCATTGAAGACGTGGACGGCGCTCGGCGACAGCGTGGCACGCGCAGGAGTCAAAAAACTGGTGATAGTCACGAGCCATGGCGGCAACAGCGCCGCGATGAGCCTGGTCGCGCAGGATTTGCGCGCGCAACACGGAATGCTGGTGGTCACCACAAGCTGGTCGCGGCTGAGCGCGGCGGACAAGCTGTTTGCTGCCGAGGAAGTGCGCCACGGCATTCACGGCGGCGCGGTCGAGACCTCGATCATGCTGGCGCGTTATCCGCAAACGGTGCGCAACGAAGCGATCGCGGATTTTCGTCCCGCCAGCATTGCGATCGAAAAGGATCACCGCTGGCTGTCGACGCAGCGGCCCGCGCCATTCGCCTGGCAAACACAAGACCTGCACGCAAGCGGCGCGGTTGGCGATGCGACCAAGGCCTCCGCGGAGAAAGGCGAGCGCCTGCTCGATAACGGCGCGCGCGCGTTCTGCGAGCTGCTTATCGATGTCGATAACTTCGACGTGAACAAGCTCGCGGCCGGACCACGCTCATCCGCTAAGCCGCTGTTCTGACAGGCGAATAATCGACAGCCACAGCCTCCCTGCTCCGCTTCGAACCCAAATCGCGGAGGCTCCGTCCAACGGTGCGTGCGGGCCATCCCGGCGCCGCCTTCAACAGGATAGAGTTATCCATGTCGATCAAGACCAAGATTGCTGCTCTCGCTCTCGCCGCGCTCGCTGTCACCGGCACGATCGCGACGTCGACCACCCAGGCGCAAGCCAAGCCGTTCCACCACCACCACTGGGGCTGGGGCGTCGGTGCCGGCCTCGTCGGCGCAGCGGTTGTCGGCAGCGCCATCGCCGCGAACAACGGCTACTACTACGACGGCTATCGCCGCTGCGGCTGGGTTCGCCAATACGATGCATTCGGCAATTACATGGGCCGCGTGCGTACCTGCAATTTCTGATCGATCGACGGAGCGGTTTTGGTTGACGCGTTTTCTTGACGCGAACCGGTAAACCTCCTTCGCTCGAAAACACGTCGACCGTGGATTGTGCGTCCGGCACGGGCGCCTCATCCACCCCGTGTCGTACCCCGACCCGCCCGGCTGTCCCCCCGGGCGGGTCATCCACTTCCGGATCTGGCCGCGGCAAGATGATCGCGCTTTCTGTTGCAAAACTGTCATTGAGCGATGCGATCCAGCGGTAATAACCCGCAGCTTCTTGCTATTGCGAATTATTCGCAATAAGGGTTGCGGTATAGTGTGGCTTCCCCGATCTGGCGCGATGGAGGGGAATCAGGACATGCGACCGGGGCAAGGGCGGCGTGATGATTTGGTGTTGGGGAAGGCGTCGTAGCAGCGCTTCGGGAACGGGCACGCTGAACTGTCGCGACATTCAGTTTGGAAACATCTCCGCCATGCCGCGCCGCAGCCGATCCCTTGAGCTGATTCTCGGCCACGCGGCGGCCGCGACCTTCGCCTTGAGCGGCCCGGCGGTTGCGGCCGACATCGCCGTCAAGGCTCCCGCCTACGCCGCCGTCTACGATTGGACCGGCTTCTATCTGGGAGCCCATACCGGCTACGGCGATGGTAGCCTGGGCCCGCGCACCAATCCCCTCCCCGAACAGTCCGTGTTCTTTCCCCCGACGATCACCGGGCTGCTCGGCGGCTATCAGGCCGGATACAATCGGCAATTCTCCAATCGCGTGGTGCTTGGCATCGAGGCCGACGCCACGTTCACGAGCCCGCTGGACATGCCGCGGCTGGTGCCCGCCCCATTTCAGAGTTCGATCGACTATACCGGCACCTTGCGTGGCCGCGTCGGCTACGCATTCGGATTGTGGATGCCCTATCTGACCGGCGGCTTCGCCTGGGGGCACAGCCATGTCAGGATCAACGACGCCGACGGCGAGATTGTCTCGACCCCCGGTCGATATCACACCGGCTGGACCATCGGCGCCGGTGCCGAATTCGCGCTGAGCGGCAATTGGAGCGCGAAGCTCGAATATGACTATGTCAACCTCGCGCAACGGACCTACGACCTCGGCGAATTCGGCTTGCCCCCCGTCAGCATCAAGCCCGATCTCCATCTGCTGAAGTTCGGCTTGAACTATCAGTTTGGCGATGCGCCTTGGCCGGTCGCTGCAAGCCCGACCAAACTTCCTGAGTCGAACGACTGGAATGTGCATGCGCAGACCACGTTCCTGCCGCAGGGCTATCCGTCGTTCCGCTCGCCCTACATGGGCACCAACAGCCTGCCGGGACCTGGACAACTCCAGGCGACCTGGACCACGACGGCGTTTCTCGGCCTCAGGCTGTGGGAAGGCGGCGAGCTCTATTTCAATCCGGAGCTGGCGCAGGGCTTCGGCATCAACGGCACGCTGGGCCTTGCCGGTTTCCCCAACGGCGAAGCACAAAAGGCGGGAGCAGCCTTTCCGAAGCTGCGGCCACAACGCTACTTCCTCAAGCAGACCTTTGGACTCGGAGGCGAGCAGGAAGAGGTCGCCGATGGTCCCAACCAGTTGCCAGGCAAGCGCGACATCAACCGCATCACCGTCGTCGTCGGGCGCTTTGCGGTCGGCGACTTCTTCGACGGCAATTCCTATGCGAAGGACCCGCGCCTCGACTTCATGAACTGGGCGATGTGGGCCTCCGCCGCCTACGACTTCCCGGCCGACCTGCCTGGTTATACGCGCGGCGCGGTAGTCGAGTTCAACCGCAAGGACTGGGCGGTGCGCGCTGGCCTGTTCCAGGTGCCCGATGCGCCCAACAGCGATATCCTGACCTTCAAGACCGGCGGCACGGTGGTCGAGTTCGAGGGGCGCTATTCGCTCGAAGACCAGCCCGGCAAGCTCCGGCTCGGTGCCTTCGCCAATCGCGGCAATACCGGCATCTACCGCGAGGCGCTGGATATCGAGAGCCTGAACCCGGCGCTCGACATCAATGATGTGATGGCGAGCATCCGCCGCGACAATCTCAAATACGGCTTCTACGCCAACCTCGAGCAGCAGCTCGCCACGGACATTGGCTTGTTCGCCCGCGCGAGCTGGAACGACGGCCGCAGCGAAATTCTCTCGTTCACCGACGTCGATCGCAGCGTTTCGGGCGGCCTGTCGGTCAAGGGCAGCTATTGGGGGCGGCCAAGCGACACGTTCGGCGTTGGCGGCGCGATCAACGGCCTGTCCGCCGGGCATCGCGATTTCCTTGCCGCTGGCGGCCTCGGCCTGCTGATCGGCGATGGCCGGCTCAACTACAGTCATGAGCGCATCTTCGAGACCTACTACGCGTATTCGATCAGCAAGAACTTCACCTTGACGGCGGACTATCAGTTCATCACAAACCCCGCCTATAACGCCGACCGTGGCCCCGTGCACATCTTCGCGGGAAGGCTGCACGGGGAATTCTAGAGCACATCTTTCCGACAAGATCGTGCCCAAACGGAAGGATCGCGGGAGATATCGGTTTAAGGAATCGTTTCCCGCCGCTTTCGCCTCAGGTGATGAGGAGCCGCAATGCTCGAACAATCCGCTGAGCCCAACCTTATCGACATCCGCGGCGTCTGCCGCTCCTTTCCCAAGGGCAGCGGCGAGAACCTTTTGGTGCTCGAAAACGTCGACCTGACGATCCGCGCAGGCGAGATCGTCGGATTGCTCGGCCGCTCCGGCTCCGGCAAATCGACGCTGCTCCGTATCATCGCCGGCCTCGTCGATCCCTCCTCAGGCGAGGCGGCCTGTCGCGGCAAGAAGATCGCAGGTCCCCCCAACGGCGTCGCGATGGTGTTCCAGTCGTTTGCACTGTTTCCCTGGCTCACGGTGCTGCAGAATGTCGAGCTCGGGCTCGAAGCACTCGGCATCGACGCCGCCGAGCGGCGCACCCGCGCGCTGGCCGCGATCGACCTGATCGGCCTCGACGGCTTCGAATCCGCCTACCCCAAGGAGCTGTCCGGCGGCATGCGCCAGCGTGTCGGCTTCGCGCGTGCCCTGGTGGTGCATCCGGACCTGCTCCTGATGGACGAGCCGTTCTCGGCGCTGGACGTGCTGACCGCCGAAACACTGCGCACCGACCTGATCGACCTCTGGACCGAAGGGCGCCTGCCGATCAAATCGGTGCTGATGGTGACGCACAATATCGAGGAGGCGGTGCTGATGTGCGACCGCATTCTCGTGTTCTCGTCCAATCCCGGGAGGGTGGCGACCGAGATCAAGGTCGATTTCCCGCATCCGCGCAACCGTTTGGATCCGGCGTTCCGGCAGCTCGTCGACAGCATCTATGGGCGCATGACGCAGCGGACCGACGGAAAGTCAACGACGGCGACCGAGATGATGTCCGGCGCAGGCGTCGGCACCGCGCTCGGCCATGTCTCGTCCAATGAACTGTCCGGCCTGATCGAGACGCTGGCAGCACCGCCTTATAATGGCCACGCCGACCTGCCGGTCCTCGCCGGCAGCCTGCAAATGGAGACGGACGAGATCCTCCATCTCGGCGAGTCGCTGCAGCTCTTGCGTTTCGCCCGATTGAGCGAGGGCGACCTGGTGCTGACGGAAGCCGGCCTGCGCTTCGCCAATCTCGAAACCGACGCGCGCAAGAAACTGTTCGCCGAGCATCTGATCAACTACGTGCCGGTGATGGGCCTGATCAAGCGCGTGCTCGACGAGCGCCCGTCCCACACCGCGCCCGCCGCGCGATTCCGTAACGAACTCGAGGACTACATGTCCGAGGACTATGCGGATGAGACGCTAAAGACCATCGTCTCATGGGGACGCTATGCCGAGCTGTTCGCCTATGACGAACAGTCGGAGACGTTCAGTCTGGAGAACCCGCATTAGCGATTGAATTGACCACGTAGCCCGGGTGAAGCGCAGCGCAACCCGGGACACGTGCATCAACGTTGACGAGCGGTCCCCGGGTTACGCTGCGCTCCGCCCGGGCTACGGGCTACGATCTCTTCACCCCGCCGGCTGGAACGAATCGGGGCGGGCCATGGCCCAGGCGTCGCGGAAACGGCGGTCCTGGGTGCCTTCGAGCAATTCGCCCGGACGCAGCGCCGGGTAGAGCTCGGCAAAGGTGCGGACTTCCGCGGTCGACGTCCGCTGCGTGAAATGGATTGGCCGTAACTCCTGCGGATGCTCGAGGCCGGCAGCGGCGAGCAGCTCCGCCAGCGCATGCAGCGTCGCGTGGTGATAATTGCAGACGCGCTCGATCTTGTCGGGCACGTAGAGCGCGCGGTTGCGGATCGGGTCCTGCGAGGTCACGCCGGTCGGGCAGCGGTCGGTGTGGCAGCTCAAGGACTGGATGCAGCCGAGCGCGAACATGAAGCCACGCGCCGAATTGCACCAGTCGGCGCCGATCGACATCGCGCGCGCCATGTCGAAGGCGGTCGCGATCTTGCCGGAGGCGCCGATCTTGATGCGGTTGCGCGCATTGATGCCAACCAGCGCATTGTGGGCAAAATTGACGCCTTCGCGCATCGGCATGCCCAAATGGTCCATGAATTCCAGCGGCGCCGCGCCGGTGCCGCCCTCATTGCCGTCGATCACGATGAAGTCGGGATAGATTCCGCTCTCAAGCATCGCCTTGCAGATCGCGAGGAATTCCCAGGGATGGCCGATGCACAGCTTGAAGCCGGCCGGCTTGCCGCCGGACAGCCTACGCATCTCGCCGACGAAGGCCATCATCTCAAGCGGCGTCGAGAAAGCCTTGTGCGAGGCCGGCGAAATGCAGTCTTCGCCCAAGGGAACGCCCCTGATCTTGGAGATCTCTTCCGAGACCTTTGCTGCCGGCAGCACGCCGCCATGGCCGGGCTTGGCGCCCTGGCTCATCTTCAGCTCGACCATCTTGATCTGGTCGTCGGCAGCGACGCGCGCGAACTCGTCCGGGTTGAACGTGCCGTCGCGGTTGCGGCAGCCGAAATAGCCGGAGCCTATCTCCCAGATGATGTCGCCGCCCTTCTCGCGGTGATAGGGGCTGACGCCGCCTTCGCCAGTGTCATGCGCGAAGCCGCCCTTGTTGGCGCCGGCGTTCAGCGCGCGCACCGCGTTGGGACTGAGCGCGCCGAAGCTCATCGCGGAGATGTTGAAGACGGAGGCCGAATAAGGCCTGGTGCAATCGGGACCGCCGATGGTGATGCGGAATTTCTCATTCGAGTAGGGCTTCGGCGCCACCGAATGGTGCATCCACTCATAGCCCTCGCGGTAGACGTCCTCCTGGGTGCCGAACGGCCGCTTGTCGAGCACCATCTTGGCGCGCTGATAGACGACGGCGCGGGTGTCGCGGGAGAACGGCATGCCGTCCTTCTCGCTCTCGAAGAAATACTGCCGCATCTCCGGGCGGATCTCTTCGAGCAGGAAGCGCAAGTGCGCCGAGATCGGATAATTGCGCAGCACCGCGTGGTGCTTCTGCATGAGGTCGCGGACGCCGAGCAGCGTCAGCGCGCCGAAGATCAGCAGGGGAATCAGGATGACGTCGATCAGCTTCCGGTCGACGATGCCGAACGCGAGCAAGAGAGCGGTGACGACCGAGCAAATCGTAAGCACGATGAAGCGCGGCGAGAACGGAAGCAGCAGCGTTTCCATGAAACCCCTCAGCAGACCCTGCCGGATTGTTGTGGCGGGCGGGGGAGCCTAATCCATCCCGCGCCATCTGCCATACGGTATAATCGGCCTTCGGGTTCACGGATGTGACACCGATGCCACCCGGTCCGGGGTGTTGTATTGCGCTGCAACGAAGGAGAACGCGGCCGCCCTCCGCCGTCATTCCGGGACATCGCGCAGCGATGGGCCCAGAATCCACCGGGCCGCAAACGCCTGCGGAGAAATAGATTCCGGGTTCGCGCTTCGCGCGCCCCGGAATGACGGGGGAGAGGGTGGCCTTGAGCAGAAAAGCTCAGCGCTCGACGAAGGCCTTTTCGATCACGAAATGGCCGGGCGCGCTGTGGTTGCCTTCGGCGAAGCCGCGGCCCTCGAACAGCTTGCGCAGGTCTTCCAGCATCGCTGGGCTGCCGCACATCATGATGCGGTCGGTCTCGAGATCGAGCGGCGACTGGTGGATGTCGTTGAAGAGCTGGTCCGAGGTGATCAGGTCGGTGATGCGGCCACGGTTGCGGAACGGCTCGCGCGTGACGGTCGGATAATAGAGCAGCTTCTCGGCGAGCAGCGGACCGAACAATTCGTCGTCGCGCAGATTGGCGACCAGCTCCTCGCCATAGGCGAGCTCGGACACCTGGCGGCAGCCATGGACCAGCACGATGGTCTCGTAGCGGTCATAGACCTCGGGGTCCTTGATCAGGCTCGCAAAGGGGGCCAGCCCCGTGCCGGTCGACAGCAGCAACAGCCGCTTGCCGGGGATGAGATTGTCGGTGATCAGCGTGCCGGTCGCCTTGCGGCCGACCAGGATGATGTCGCCTTCCCGGATCTTCTGCAGCTTGGAGGTCAGCGGACCGTCCTGAACCTTGATCGAGAAGAACTCGAGCTCTTCCTCGTGATTGGCGCTCGCCATCGAATAGGCGCGCAGCAGCGGCCGGCCATCGATCTCGAGACCGATCATGGCGAACTGGCCGTTCTGGAAGCGGAAGCCGGTATCGCGGGTGGCTCGGAAGCTGAAAAGCGTATCAGTCCAGTGACGAACAGAAAGTACCTTCTCTCGATAGAACGCGCTCATGTGTCTGGTTTTTCCGATTGACCTTACATAAACGAGGTCGAGTAGCGGCTGCTCGACCGCACGAAATTGACTGACATCAAGGGGAAGCCCGCCTGCCCGTCGCGCCGCTGACACACATAATGGAATTCATCCATTGTGCAATTGCGAACTCGGCATGGCTGTCGATTGATTTCGCAGAATGGTTCAAAACATCGTTGTTAAGGTTTCCGGGGCGGCGCAATTAACTTGCTGGAAACGATCCCGATCAAGCAATTAATTCCACAGCGCGCCATCGAGAGAGGAAAATCGACTTGGCGATCCCAATCAGCCAGCGGATCTTCGTCGACGCGGTCACGAAATATTGCCTGGCCCGTAACATTACGGTCGAGGTGCGGTCGGAGGGCTGGCTGATGGTCATGCAACGTGGTGAGCGGCGGCACCTCGCCTTCGCCTATGACGTCGGGCTGAACAGCGCGGTCGCGCACCAGATCGCCAACGACAAGGCGGCCACCGCCGAGGTGCTGCAATGTTCCGGCGTCCCCTGCATCCCCCACACCCTGTTCCTGGGACCGAAGCTTGCAGCCTATACGCGTGCGCCCGGCTCCTGGGAAACGATGCTGCGCCTGCTGGCCGAGCATCCCAATGGCCTCGTCGTCAAGCCAAACGAGGGCACGTCGGGCGACGGCGTCTTCCGGGTGACGACCAAGCGTGCGCTCGAGCTCGCGGTCGGCAGGATCCTGGCGGCCTATCCGAGCCTCGCCATCTCGCCCTATGTCGAGATCGAGGACGAGGTCCGCGTCGTCCTGGTCGATGATCTTCCGGTCGTGGTCTACGGCAAGGAGCGTCCGTTCGTGATCGGCGACGGCAGCCACTCGCTGCTCGAGCTTGCGCTCGCGGCCGTGCCGGCCGGGCGGCGATCGACCGCGCTGCCCGGCCTGATCGCCGAGATCGGGCGGGCCGAACTCGATGCGATCGTCCCGGAGGGCGAGCGGCGCATCCTCAACTGGCGCCACAACCTCGATTCCGGCGCGCGGCCGGTGCTGCTGAAACAGGGCGAGACGCGCGACACCTGCATCGAGATGGCAATCAAGGCCGCCCGCGCGATCGGCATCCGCTTCGGCTCGATCGACGTCGTACGCACCGACGGCGCCTGGCGGATCCTTGAAGTCAACGCCGGCGTGAAGATGGAAGCGCTCAGCCGCTCGCACCCGGAACTGGCTTATGCCGCGTATGAAGCGGCGCTGGATAAAGTGTTTGCGTAAGCATCAGTGCCGTAGGGTGGGCAAAGCGAAGCGTGCCCACCATCCACGTTCGGTGCAAGAAAGGTGGGCACGCTTCGCTTTGCCCACCTTACGCGTTCGCCCACGCAATCGCGCTAATTGCTCGTCCCCTCGTTATCATTCAGCGCCTTGAAGGCTTCCTCGAGCTGCGGCGAGATCGCGACGTCGAGGCGCTCGCCGGTCGGAAGCCGTGCGATGAACCATTTGTTGTAGAGCGGGATCAGGTCGCGGCCGGAGCCGAGCTTGCGGAAGGTCCGCTCGACCACGTCCTTCAACTGCGGCTCACCCTTGCGGTACATGATGCCGTAGGGATCGTAGGACAGGTAGTCGCCGACCACGCGAAACCTGTCCTGTGACTTGTGCCGCGCGATCAGGCCGTAGAGCAGGATGTCGTCGGTCGCGAACGCATCCGCCTTGCCGTCAACCAGCATCTGGTAGGACTGCTCATGGTCGGGCGAGGTCACGATGTTCAGCCCGAGCGAGAACTTCTTGTCGACATTGTGCATGGCCTGCTCGTTGGTGGTGCCCTTGGTCACGACCACGGTCTTGCCCTTGAGGTCGGTCACTCCCGAGACGGCGGAGGTCTTCGGCATCATCAGTTTGGTGCCGGCGACGAAGATCAAAGGTGAGAACGCGACCTGCTTGGCCCGCTCGGAATTCGCCGTGGTCGACCCGCATTCGAGATCGATCTTGCCCTGCACAACAGCAGGAATGCGGTCGTCGGAGGTGACCTTGACGTAGTCGATCCTGAGATTGGCATCGTCGACCTCGACGCCGATCTCCTCCACGATCGCCTCGCACAGTTCGAGGCTGTAGCCGATCGGCCGGTTGGAATGGTCGAGGAAGGAGAACGGCGGCGAGCTCTCGCGGTAGCCGAGCCGCACCACATGCGTGTTCTTGATATTGGCAAGCGTCGAGCTAAGCCCCTCGCTTGCCGTCTGGGCGGCGGCCGGCGTTGCCAGCAGACATGCTACCAGCAACAGGCAGCCGGCCCATATCGCCTTCCTTGTCGCTTTCCTTGGGGGCTGATGCATGCAGCTCTCCCGTCAATGCGCCGGCACCGCGTCACCCGGCACCGCATCGGAAGGCACGGCATCGTCCGGCCCGAGCTCGTGCTCTTCCTTCAGCTCACCTTCCCACTTCGCGACCACGGCGGTGGCGAGCGAGTTGCCGATCACGTTGGTGGCGCTGCGGCCCATGTCGAGGAAGGTGTCGATGCCCATGATCATCAACAGGCCCGCCTCGGGAATGCCGAACTGGCTGAGCGTCGAGGCGATCACGACGAGGGACGCGCGCGGCACGCCGGCGACGCCCTTGGAGGTGATCATCAAGGTCGCCAGCATCGCGAGCTGGGTGCCGAGCGACATGTCGATATGATAGGTCTGCGCGATGAAGATGCTGGCAAAGGTGCAGTACATCATCGTGCCGTCGAGGTTGAAGGAATAGCCGAGCGGCAATACGAAGGCCGAGATCCGGGACGAGGCGCCGAAGCGGTTCAATCCCTCCAGCGTCTTCGGATAGGCGGCTTCCGAGGATGCGGTCGAGAACGCGATCATCAGCGGTTCGCGGATCAGCCGCAACAGATGGCTGTAGCGCGGACCGATCACGATGAAGCCGACGATGACCAGGATCCCCCACAGGATCAGGAGCGAGACATAGAAGCCGCCCATGAACACGATCAGCTTCCAGAGCACGCCGAGCCCGTTCTTCGACACCGTGGCCATGATCGCGGCCCACACAGCAATCGGCGCGAACAGCATCACATAGCTCGTGACTTTCAGCATGATATGGGCGAGGTCGTCGATCAGGGCCATGATCGGCTTCGCCCGCTCCGGCATTGCGCCGAGTGCGACCGCGAAGAACACCGCGAACACCACGATCTGCAGGATCTCGTTCTGCGCCATCGCGTCCGCGATCGAGGTCGGAACCAGGTGGATCAGGAATTTTTCAAAGGAGAAGGCCGAGACCGGCAGGCCGGTCGACTGGCCCTTGTCGGGCAGCGTGCCCGGGAAGTTGGCGCCGGGCTGCAGCAGGTTGACCATGACGAGGCCGAGCAGGAGCGAGACGAAGGAGGCGCTGACGAACCAGCCCATGGTCTTCGCAAAGATACGCCCGAGCCGTGCGCCGGAGCCCATATGCGCGATGCCGCCGACCAATGTCGCAAACACCAGCGGCGCGATGATCATCTTGATCAGCCGCAGGAACAACATCGCGATCAGGTTTACGTCGGCTGCGATCTCGGCCCGGCTATCGGGCAGGAAGTTGTAGACAAAGGCCCCCATCACGATGCCAAGCGCCATCGCGATCAGAATGTACTGCGTAAACCTGCTCGACATGTTCTTACTCCCGTAAGTCACCCGGCAAGCGATGGAGTGTGGCAGATTTACGCACCGGCGCAACACGCTTTCGACCTGCGCGCGCATTGCTGCATGTTCCAGTTGTGGAATAGACACGCGGGGACTAGAGCATGATCCGGAAAAGTGGGAACCGGTTTTCCGGAAAGATCATGCTCAAACAAAAAGACGACCGTGGGCAGCGCACAATCTGTGCAGTCGGCCGCGCAGCGAGCACGCAATTGCATCGGGATTGACCAACAAAGGGAGGAACACCATGAGCGAGGCTATCAATCGTCAGATCCTGCTGGTGGAGAAGCCGACGGGGAAGCTTGGGGCTGAGCATTTCAGGATGGTCAACGGCAGCATCCCGGAGCCGAAGGACGGCGAGGCCCTGCTGCGGCTGCGCTATCTCTCGCTCGACGCCGCCAACCGCGCCTGGATGCATGGCGCGACCTACCGCGCTGCGGTCGAGGCCAACACCGTGATGTCCGGTGGCGGCATCGCCGAGGTGGTGGCGTCGAAGGCGCCAGGCCTTGCGCCAGGCGACATCGTGTTCGGCGACACCGGCTGGCAGGACTATGCCGCGGTGCCGGCAAGGCATCTGAACAAGATGCCGAAGCTCGAGCCGATGACGCACTTGCTGAGCGTGTACGGCATCGCCGGCCTCACCGCCTATTTCGGCCTGCTCCATGTCGGCAAGCCCAGGGAGGGCGAGACCGTCGTGGTCTCGGCCGCCGCCGGCTCGGTGGGCTCGATCGTCGGACAGATTGCAAAAATCAAGGGCTGCCGCGTGGTCGGCATCGCCGGCGGCAAGGACAAGTGCCACTGGCTGACCAGCGAGCTCGGTTTCGACGCCGCGGTCGATTACAAGGACGGCGGCACCTACAAGGCGCTGCGGTCGGCCGCGCCTGATGGCATCGACGTCTATTTCGACAATGTCGGCGGCGACATCCTGGAAGCCTGCCTGCCGCAGATGAACAACCGCGGCCGAATCGCCTGCTGCGGCGCGATCTCGCAATATGACGGCGTCCCCTCCGCCCACGGCCCGCGCGGCGTGCCCGGATTGATCGTCGTGAAGCGGCTGATCATGCAGGGCTTCATCGTGATGGACTTCATGGACCAGCGCGACGCGGCGCTCGCCGACCTGCAGTCCTGGGTCGCCTCCGGCAAATTGAAGGTGCAGGAAGACGTGATCGACGGGCTGGAGAACGCGCCGGCGGCGCTGATCGGCCTGCTCGCCGGCGAGAACCGCGGCAAGCGCATGATCCGGGTGTAGGCTTGAGCACGCAGTTGTAGGGTGGGGCAAGCCGAGCGGGGCCCCCCCCCCCGCCCCGCGGTTTGTTTGTGGGGCCCGCTCGCGGTGGCCCCCCCACACCCCCACCGACGGCGGGGCCCCGGGGGGCGGCGGGGGGGGGTGAGGGTACGCGGGCGTGGGGGTGGGGGGAGTGGGGCCGGGGAGGGGAGGGGGGTCGCCCACGAACA
>NZ_JBVAPG010000079.1:0-39267 GCF_055413685.1 Bradyrhizobium sp. LeoA1Lang
AGAGCAACGACCCGAACTTTACGGCCAAAGCCGCCGATGTTGTTGGCCTCTACGTCGCCCCGCCCGCGAAGGCCATTGTGCTATGCGTGGACGAGAAGCCCTCGATCCAGGCCTTGGAGCGAGCGCAGGGTTATCTGAAGTTGCCCAATGGCCGCGCCTTGACCGGCCAGAGCCACGATTACAAGCGGCATGGCACGACAACGCTGTTTGCGGCGCTTGAGGTCGCCACCGGAAAGATCATCGCGACGCATTCAAAACGTCGCCGCCGCGTCGAGTTTCTCGATTTCATGAACAGCGTCACCGCGGCCTTTCCGGGCCGAAAGCTTCACGTCATCCTCGACAACCTCAACACCCACAAGAAGAACGAGCCCTGGCTCAAGGCCCACCCCAACGTGGAGTTTCATTTCACGCCGACAAGCGCGTCCTGGCTCAATCAGGTCGAGGTATGGTTCTCGATCTTGCAGGGCCAGTCGCTCAGCGGCACCTCCTTCACTAGCCTCACCCAGCTTCAGGAACACATCGATGCCTACGTCAACGCGTACAACGACAAAGCCGAGCCCTTCGTCTGGACCAAGAAAAAGGTCCGTCAACGCCGCTTCACAGGGCGCCGTATCACTCAGCTCTGATTCCGGGTACTAGTAAAGGGAGCGAAACGAAAAAGGCCCTCAACGAGGGTGGGCTTGGCGGCATCGCATTTGAGTTGGGAACTTGGGCGCGGGTACAACTGTGTCCGGCCGAAACTCGTCAGTTTCCTGAAAGCTAAGCTCCTTAACATGAGAACGTGGTTTCTTGACCACGGATGCCGCCCATGCGTCAACTGGTGACGAATCCAGCGAAAGCTCTGGCGGTTTTGAACCCATGTTCCAACCAATAGGAGAGCTGTATGGACAATCGGATCGACGGTGCTGGGCCTCCAGGGTCCCCAAGCGCCTACGAGTGGACTCAAGAAGATCATGACCTATTTAGTCGAGTGATCAATGAAGCCGGGCCGTCCTCATCTAGCGAGCCAGAGGAGACCGTATATGATGTCTCATGGGCCGCTCCTGAAATGTTTTCGCACGGCTCCCAAGTCGCCCCGCTCCCAATGATCGAGAAACTGACCCACCACGGTCTCCTGCCAGACTCGGAGCAGCCGACGGTGAGCTACGAGATCCGAGGTCACCGCTACACGGCCGCGTTGGTCCCGTCTCAGGGCGTACGCCTCATTCATAACCCACCGGAAGCTCAAATGCTGCGAGTCGGGTCGACGGGGGCGCCAGATTTCGGAGCGTTCTTCGTTGAGACCCGACGCCATCGTGCGCCTCTCCCGGAGCAATGGGCCCCCCTGGCGCTTATTGAAAAGCTGCGTGAACAGGGGCTCATGCCAACCGCAGACCACCCAACAACCATTTCGCTCGACGGCAAGCTTTATAACGCCGAGCTAAAGGAAGGAGGGTTCGTTAGGCTTACACGTCAGGCCTGAGATCTGTGGTGGCTGAGCCAACTTGGTTGGGCGGAAGCACTCCGGCCCAGCCGACTTGGACTACCTAGACAATTCACCGTTCCCTACTGAACGGTCCGCATCGCCAGCGCGCATTTTGCAAATCCGCTGGCAGCTGGCGAACATGAACGCTGTGGCAGTTGAGTGGCTGCGCAAGCTCATGGCGGTCCGGGAGTTTCCTGAATACAGGACCGGCCAACAGCGATGCTGCGCTAGCGTTCGCGATCGCTCTTGCTATCGCTCGGTGTTGACCCGGTGAGTATGATGAAGCATCCTGCGCGGCAGGCCTGTCGAACATAAGATGTGAGAAGGTGATGCCAGCCGTGGTCGGAGCGAGTTCGATTTCATATCGCTCCGCCGAAGAGTGGAAGCGATAACATCTAATCGGCGGTTTCCGGAATATACCGTGCTGCCCAGATTCACTGGACGATGCTCCTGACGCGTACTCCCCGACTGGGCTAAGTCGGCGACCATTAGATGCAGAATCGTGTTCCGGCGGATAGGGAATTCACGGCCCACCTGCGGCATCGATCCCGGCGACTTTCGTGATCAGCGGCTTGACGGTGTTGACGTGTCACGAGGCGGCAGCCTAACGCGTTTGAGCTGGGCGAATACGTCCATTCCATCTTTGAGCCATAACGAATGGAAGGAGAAACTCGTGATGAGCGCCAAAATCGCCCCGCGCGCGAGCCGGTGGTGCCGAGCGCAAGTACTAACGTGGCGTCGGAGGTCTCGTGTCCTTAAGACGGCAATGCCGGTGACCTGACAATTGCCTTGCCAATCGAAAATCAAAAGAGATGCGCCCACGCGATCACGAGGGCGAGGGAGGTGGTGAAGCCGACGTGCCCGGACGGAGATGGATGATGTTCTGGTCGAGAGCCGGGATCGTAAAGCGGCCAAACGCCTGCTGTGTAAACTGCTGAAGAAGAGTGACATGCCCTGCGCGTCATGATCACGGATCTTGGGTTATATGGCGCTGCTCGCAGGGCCCTTCCTCGTGCTCTGCGTAACACCTGCGCCCGTCAGCTTGTGATCAGCTTGTCTGAGTAACATTCGCAGCACCGCCTAAGCAGCCCGACGCACTCGGGAGAGACTTACGTCGAAGGGAACGCGAACCGCCATGGATAATCGAATTAGTGGCTCATCCACACGCGCCAGCCAAGCTGACGAACCGAGGCAGTCGGTGGACAGCGACAGCTTTACCGAAACACTTGCGGGCCTGCCGTCCCGAGCGGCGCCGGATCCCCATGCTGGTTTGTCATTGGCGCCAACACAGCCGTACTCGCTCGTTTCCCAACCTCGTATCGTGGAGCTCGAAACGTCTTCATTCGCCTGGGAGTTGCCCGACAAAATGGGGCTCTGCGCCAGTAAGCCACATACCTCGGATGCAGATTTTCACAGTTCAACCTCTTCCAGCTCCACTACATCCCCTCCACCCAGGCCGCTGTTTGAATACAGGACGGTCGAATTGCCTCAGGCGAATGTAGACGGCATCTGCGTTGGGCTGACTGCGGAGTGGCTCCGCAATCTGAGCGGCAGCCCGTCAGCCCGAATGGATGCGCTCATGCCGGAATCAGAAGGGCACCACTCAGCGGCTGAGCGGCAGCAGCAGTATCAGGACCTCAAGGATCGGTTGCGAAGTGAGGGAGCAGGAGCTTCTCAGGCCGACCTTGAGGCACAAAACACCATTTTGCGGGAAGCGGGCCTGGCACCGTCCGGAAGAGAGAGCAAATACGGATTCGGCGAGCCCTCGAGGTTCTCGCGCGTGCTGGACAAAATTACCGGCGACGGATCGAAGTATTTGCTGAGTTTGTATTTCGCCGAAGGCGGCGCACACACAGTTGCGACGTCGGCGTCGAATGGAACAACCACGCTCTTCGACCCTAACTATGGAGAATTTACTGTTCCATCAGACCAGATGGGGTCATTGTTCCAAAGCCTCGCCAATCGTTACAGGAATCCTCCCAACGGGCGGCATTTATCGACAGTCACCACACAAAAGATGTACTGAGTCGGGCCTGAAGGCCGCTGGCGACTAATGCCTTCTCGTGGCGAACGAGTCGGTCGTGCTGACATTGGCTATTCCGGCTGTTGTCCCCTTGGGGCCGTCATGGCCGCCTCAAGGTGTTCGAGGATGTCCCGGATCTCGGCCGCCAAAGATGCTCCAAGCGGGGTCAACCCGACCAGTCGGCTCCTACTTCTGATGCGAGGTGTTCCGCGAGACTGCTGACGGAGCGGGCGACACGGGATGTCTCGTGGAGGACGATTGGCGATCGAGTTGAACGAGGCCCTGCGCATCAGAATGTGCGCTCCGTGAACGTCGGACGCCACAGGTGTTCAGCACGATCTCAAGCCGGGTATCCGTGTTGCGACCGATGCCGGATCACCGGCTAATGCGCCTGTCATCGCCGGCAGGTCGCCGACATAGCGATCGATCACGCGAAACCGTCAGGGCGATGGCCGACTGGTTGGTCGTAACGGAATAGAGGTTACACGTCGGACCTCCTTAAAGATGCGCGCTTGCATCGTCTGAACAGCCGGGCGGACGCCGCTGCAACCGAATGAAACCACGATAAAGCCGTGGCTCAACCTAGCTACCCCACCAAAGTCCGCGGCCGGCAAGTTCTGCATCGCCTTGAAATCAGCAAGCGAGGGCCGCATCATCGAGCCCGGAAAGCTGTGAAACGGTGTTGTGATGGTGGGCCGCGGCAATATCAAGGGTAGGGCTGTAATTCTTCTAAAGAACCCGAGATCTCGGCTCGCTCGCGTAACAAGGTATGGCACCTTAGCCGCGAAGCGGAATAAGCATAGCCGTAGAAAAGGCCAGCCGCGGGGAAAATGCGCTGCCCCTCGCCTTGCAAAGCGTGAGCACCGCGCCCCCTCTGTGCGTCAGCTTATTGTCAGCTCGCGCGCCTATCACTGTCCACAGGACTCGAGCAGGCCAGTACGGTGCAACTTTTGCGATAGGAGACCAAACGTCGTGTATAACAGAATCACTGGTTCTTCCAGCCAATTTCCAAGCGCGAGCCAAGCCGATGAATCGGAGCTGTCAGCAGATGGCGGGAGGTTTACCGAAACGCTTGCAGACACGGCCCCTGGTTCCTCCTCGGGGGTGGCACGGCCGTACTCCCTCGTTTCAGAACCTCCCATCGATGAGATCGACAGGGAGTCGTTCAGGCAAGAACTGAGAAATTTCTATGGTAACGACATCAAGCACATGGCCAATAATCCGCAAGAGTACTCGGATTTCGTTTCCGAAAAAGCTGAGCGCACAGCGATGGTCGCCAGAGCCGGATCCACCGTACAGGATTCGGACCAGGCGCGATATTTCAGCTATCAATTGGGTGACAAGAGTGTCGGGCTTCTAAAAACCGAAGGTCGACGTCGCATGGGAGGAGAGGCGTGGGAGCAGCACTTTCCTGGGCGGAAACACGTCTCGTCCGTTGTCGATCTCCGGGTTACTCATCCGCTCGTTGAGAACGCAGGCGATGTTCTGCTGGAACACCAACTTCGGCTTGACGGTAAGCGGGCGTTGGTCATGTCGCGTCCTGCCACGGATGAGGTGAAGCCCCGTCTAGAGCAGATGGGTTTTGTTCGCGTTGGTGACAATGAAGATGACAATGAATATGTGCTTGACCCTAGGCAGCATCCCGACAAGTGGACGCTGAACGAGGAGGGAAAATGGCAGCGGGTGGACAAGCCTCGCCTATATCTCTCCAAAGCTGAGAGTAGCGATGAGGAAAACGAAGGAAGTGTCGAGGAATATTCGGGCGAAGAATACATCGAAACGGATTCATCTGGGGACGATCCTTCTTGGTACTTCGACCGGCTCAATTTAGGCCCGGGGACCGGCTAGCAGAAGTCGCGCCGGGTGCAGCTTGACTTCTCATACCGGCACGCACCGGGGCCAAGGCGACGCTGCAACGGGAGCACCCGGCACGCGCGGGTGTGCTCTCGTTGCGGCGCGCGAGCAGAAATAAATTAGAAGCGGCGGCGGTTCCCGAATTCGCAGGCAGAGCAACTTCTTTGAATTGCTAGTCAGCTGCTCTGAGCTGCCTTTTGGTCATTGGCAACTCTCTGGGATTTGAACGCTCCACAAGCATCGTGCGCAGCGCCGACGAAGTCGCCAAACGATTCTTGATGCTTATCGTGATTGATCATCAAGTTGTTTTCATCGTCTTTGAATGGCGTATTCAAGCTGGCGTTTAGTGGCAACCGGGAGCTTTTGTGTAAGCAGCATCCTACACGCGCGGTCACGAAGTGATCTGAGACTGCTACAGCTGTCCTGGTTGGCGCATGTCGAATCATATGATGAGCCGATTGGGCCAGTTGCGTGATTCTTGCAGGGCGCTTGGCGGGACGATCTAATGAGGTGTGCCCCCCTGACCGAGCAACGGGCCAAGCCGAATGTCGCGGTCGCCTATGCGATCTGCGCTTCAATAACATTAAGTCGGCGCGCTATGGACTTCCGCCTGACGATCATCGACGAAGACGGCAGGCACAGACCATGGCCCATTGTGGTGGTGCGGAAGGGTATCTGAGGAGCAAGCGATGGAAGCAGTCTGGCTCTATATCGATGAAAAAACACCCGCGTGATGGGAGCCACATCGGCCGTTCGCGGGATAACCCCAATCAGTGTCTCAAAGAGCATGATGGTGAAGTGTCGCCTGGCATACCCCGTTCTTGGCAGCAGCGATGATGGGAGATCAGTCGATAGAAAGTCGCACAGCGAACCGCCTTTTGAAGGCCTAGGCCGATTTGAGACTCATGGTGCAAGATGGCGAGATGCTTGGTGAACGTGCGAAAGCTTCTTCGCCGTGATCGATCGCGCCACGATTGGCAATCAGAATCCTAAATTCGATGACCTTGACCAGCGCGGGGTCAAGCTTTGAAACGGTGGCCTATTACGTGGGCCTTGACGCGGCTCACTCCGTAGCCTGGCCGTGACTTTAGTGGAAGAGGAGCCGTTTCCGACGGTGCGCGGCCGACGGATCCCTAGGCTCGTCGCGAGGCGAGCCCTCGGCCGCAGCTTCGCGGCATGCTGCGGGAACGATTAGGAATGTGGTGAGGTAGAAAAGCAAAGGTCTGGTGCTGAAACCAAAATTGCAGGTTAGAAAGCATCCTTTGGAAAGCTTGTCCGGGCCTCGCAGTGGAGGTGCTTTACCGGCTCAAGGAAAACCGAGCGCCCGGTTGCCGGCATTGGAAGCGGAAGAAGAGAGATGATCTACATCTACGGTTTGCTCAGCAGTTTGTTCGAATTTCAGCAGACAATGCACGGGCGAGCATGGCACTCGGACGCTGCGCAGCAGCGCTGGCTGGAGGCGACGAGGGAGCCAGAGAACAAGGTGGTCTACGTCGATTTCAAAGCCATTCGCGAGGCAAAGGAGGGAACGTGAGAGCACAAGTTCTTGAAAAACTCGAGGCCGGCCGCGTGCGATACGGCGAATTTGCTAGCGCGCCGGGATCAGGTCCTTGCGGCCTGTTTTTTGTTCAGGGGCCTTGTGGCTGCAAACTCAGGATAGTCGGATTTGTTCGCCCAGGGTGGGAGCATGTCTCCGTCTCGACGCCTAGACGTTGTCCGAACTGGGAAGAGATGTGCTTCGTCAAAGACCTGTTTTGGGATGAAGAGGAGTGCGTGATGCAGCTGCACCCACCTCATTCGCAATACGTGAATAACAGCCGGTATTGCCTGCATCTCTGGAAGCCGACTCGTCAAGAAATTCCGATGCCACCAACGAGCTTTGTCGGCCTCGTCGGGCTCGCGCCATCGGAAGCGGCAATCCTATTTGAACGGATGAGAGCGCTGTTGTGAAAGCCCCGTCGCCGAAGATGTAGCGATGCCCGCAGGCGTGCGTGAGCATGTCCAGACATCTTCGGCATGATGAGCAAAGCTCGTAGCTGCGCCGATGAGAAAAGGCAAAGCAAAATCCGCTCCGAGCGACGCTCGTCAGACTGACGTCAGGTACGTTGCTTAAGCGTTGAGCCGCCAATCGGCAGTAAGCACTTATCACCCACCGAAACGAATATGTCTGGCTCTATGGAGAATATGGTACGGCTCGATTGGGTGCCGTGCTGGTTGCGATCGGCGTGTGACATAGCCGCCTTGTGCTGCGTCGCCTGCCTCTTGATGATGGCCCTTACTGTCATAAGTCTCATTGGTTGCCTATTGCTGCTGGTTCAGGTGAGGCGGCGTTTTTGGCCAGTGCAGCTGGAGAAGTCCGTTGACGCGAGGCGAACCAAACCGCTTTCAAGCCAAAGCTGAAGACATTCCCGCCATTGGAACTCGGCGATTGCCCACATGCGAGAAGGAGACAATGGCCGTGGGCGCACTTGGTTGCGCGAGGTCTTCTTCCCGAGAAAGGCGCGTGAGACCTTCTACGAGCATCTCGGAACGGAAGAGAGTTGAAAAGGGGCCCATGCTTCAACGCTGCGTAGGAGGGCACGAAATCACTCGGGCATGCTCTCGGTGCCGTGCCCACCTTTGGGCATTGCGCTAGAAAATCGAGAATGCGCGCGAGCCGCGGCGGTCTCGAGGGCAACCGGAACAGTGCACCTATCAACGCAAGCTAGGGATTTGGCCGTAGAACAGCCAGACCTCAATCTACTGGCGGCCTAATTGGTATCCGTCCGGTGAGGCCTTCACCGGATGCGTACTCGACCAGCGGATCAAGAACGATGCTTTGGCCGAGGCCGCGATCGCGTTCTTTGGTGCGGTGTGGGCACGAGAACGGACGACGGTCATTGTGGCGAAGGCAAGCATGCCCTGTGAGACATGGCGATGCCCGCCTGCCAGGAGCGGGTTTCTTGTGATCAAGACCAAGCTCGTTCTTGGTCGTTTCCAAGCCGTCCTCGACGGCCCAGCGATCGCCTTCCACTGACGCCAGCTTTTGAATGGACGTGCCTTGGTCATCACGTGGAGTAAAATGCCAAGTCGCCGTCGGCAATGTTGCGGCGGATCAGAAATCCTTGCAGATCGGCATCGGGCGAAGCCGACGAGGCTGCTGATAGAATCCGCTCGCCGGCTTGCTCTTCCCGCATTCCTGGCAGACGAGCGTCATGCAGGCGCCTCCAACAATCCGAGCTGGTTGACGCGGTCTGATACGGTGCGACCGTCATGGGTCAGCATGAACGGGAGAAAGACGGCATCGAACGACAGGATGCCGGTCTCAATCGCCATGATCTGGCCCTTGACCCAGTCGCGCAGGATCGAATTGATCGCGATCTGTCCCTGCGCCAGCGCGCGCTCGCGGTGCTCGCGCTCGGTGCGACCCCGAATCCGGTAGCTGTACGGATGCTCTTTCAGATACAGCGCGGCCCAGCCGCTGGCGCTGGCGCGCAACTGCATCTGACGACCGCGATGACGAAACGCCAGCAACAGCTCGTGCTTTTCGAAATCATCCATGAAGCCGATGCTGTCGCAGCCGACCCGGCGCAACACCTTGATGATGTCGTCGCGAGCGGCGACGCCGCTGGTCGCGTTCTCATAAGGCGTCGTCATGACGCGGGCTCCTGTCCCGGATTCTTCTCCGGCAGCAATTGGTCGACGACGGCGCCCAGGATCGAGGATGGCGTCTCGGCGCCGTCGCGGGTGATCGCGGTCGCCACGTTCTCGATCTCGGCGCCGTACTGCAGCGCCAACGAGAGCACCACCGCCGCGTCGCGCGCGATGGCCTCGACGGCCTCGCCGGATTTGCCGCCGGTTATGAAGACCTCGCCAAGGGCGCCGTCGTCATAGAACCCGAGCGTCACTGCAAAGCGGCGACCGACGCCGCCCCATTCGATCTCGAATGTTTCGGCGCGGCGACGTTGCGGCAAGATCCGGCGCTCTCCCATCACGCCACCGCCGCGACTTTCGGCTTGCGCGGGCCGCGCTTCTCAGCCTCCAGCGCGCCCGATACCTGCCGGATGCAACCGATCAGCTCCGCGGCCTGCGAGCGCGTGGTGATCGCCGCCGTGATATGCAGCTCGATGTTGCCGTCATTGGTCTTCAACTGGACGTCCGCGCCTTTCGGAATCTTCATTGCGATCCTCCATGCTCTTGATCCGCCAGCGGCGTTTCGTATCGCGTCACCAGCTCGACCACGCCGATCACCTCGCGATGCCCGACATCGTTCGCGATCTTGTCGGCAAGCCGTTTGGCGATGCCGAAGTCGCTCAGTTCGGCCTCGATCTCACCCGTGGAAAGGTTGATGACGCGATAGGTCATGCCGATCCCTTTGCTTTGGAAAACTGCAACTCCCACTGCTCGGCGAACCTGCGCAGCTCCTTGTCGATCAGGTCGATCTTGCGCATGTCGGCCTCGGTCGGCTCCTCGCCGCCCGGATCGAAAACCGTCATCAGGCTGCGGAATAGGTGCTGGGCGCCAGCGAAAAACGCGAGCTTGCATTCCTCAAGCTGGACCAGCGGCGCGTCCGGCGGCACGACCGCGATCCGGTAGCCGATCCAACCGGCCTCGATCAGCTTGCCCGCCTCGGCCAGCTCTTTCGACAAACGTTCCAGATAGCTGCGATCAGCCATGGTCAAGCATCCAAGTTGCGTTCTGCTTTGATAAAGGCGGCGTGGACCCGCTGCACGAGATCGCAGAAATCGTCTTCGATTCCAGCATCGTGGTGAATCTTGACGGCGCCCGTGAGCAAGGCGCTGATAGCGAGCACCGTCCGGCACGTGCCGCAGAGCGAGGTCGGCACAAAGGCGCAGTCGGCGACGGCGTCGGCAAGGATCTGGGAGAATTTCACCGCGATCCGGTCCTGTTCTTCTTGAGCGCAGGGCATGGCGTCATCCTTTCTTGGTCCGGCGCCTCCGGCGGGGCGCGGTTCGCTCGCTCCTATCCTCGCCGCGCGGCGGGATCGTCATCACCGCCTCCGGTGGCTGGACCGGACCAGGGGTGAAGCGAGCCAGCAACTTGCGCACGCGATAGGCTTCGATGAAGTGATCACCGGCATGACAGTGCATCGTGTCGGTGCGGCAGACCTCGCCGCAGCAGATCGCCTGCGCAATTTCGATGTCGCTGGGTCGCTCGTTCTTCATCTCAATGCTCGGTTGATGCGGCTTGACCGTTGCCGCCGTTGCGCGGCAGGAACTGGACTTCGGAGCCTTCGACCGAGCGGCGCTCGTCAAGCTCGCGCTCGGTGTCGTGAAACTTCTGCAGGCCGTGCATCAAAGCCGCGCCAGTCTGATCGAGCAGGCTCTTGATCGCTTCACCCCTGCGCATCATGGCGTCGCGGTCGGCGTTCGCGTTGGCGAGCTGACGGCGCAGGCTCTCATTCTCGAAATCCAGAATTGCCTTGTTGTGCTTCAAGGTCTCGTTTTCCGAACGCAGGGATTCGATCTCGGTCTGCATCGTTGAAATTTCGTTGGCGAGGTTCATGGGTGGTCTGCTCCTGTTGTGGCGCGTTTAGGTGATCCTCGGCCCGCTGCCGCCCTGGGGGCTGGGGGCTTTAAGGCAGCAGCGGGCTTTCGGATCGAGCTGCAGGCGTCGGGGGCGCCGGTTCCTGCAGCGCTCGATTCAATGCGGCGGCGAATCTGCGAACGGATTCCCGCGACAAAGCGCCGGTTGGTGGCATGGCCTTGCGGAATCAGCAGCATCAGACGCCGGCCGTCTCGGCTGGTAAAATGGATGCGCGTGTGGCGGGTGCCGTGCGTTACAAGAACGTCGGAGCCGCCGTAGTCCCGAATAAGCTTGATCGTCTCGCGCATCAGTTTTCTCATCGGCTACTCGACCGGCGTCAATGCCGTCCGGATGGCGTGCTCGTACTTCTTGCAGGCATGGATCACGACCGAGTGGCTGCGCTCGAACTTCTCGCCGATCTCGTGAAAGTTCTTGCCGGTGACGACGCGGACGAACGCCATCACCTTCTGGCGAATCTCGACGACGTCGGAGCGATCACTGAGCAGGACGGTCCGCGTGACGCCGTAATACTTGGCGCAGATACCCATCGCGTCGAGGATCTGGTTGCTCCAGGGGCGTGCAACGCGATAGCGACGGAACGCCCGGTCGGCCATGATCAGGAGATTGATCTCGACGGCCGCGAATTCCGCGGGTCGCTCCGTCTGCGGATGGCCCGTCAGCGACGGCATCCGCGCCGCCGCGATCCAATCGAGAGCAAGGGAAAGGGAATCGTAATTGGTGGTGAACAAGCGTCCGTGCAGTGCCATCACTTCCATAGTATCCTCCCCGTCTTTCAGGCCTCATCCCCCTGCGTCGGATGGCACCTTCTTCTGTGATTTCGCAGCATGCTCATTGGCGTAGGCGTCGAGCGTGGCGACTGCGGCCTGACCGATGGCGGGTGCATTGCCGCGCAGCCGTTCGGCGAGGCGCGGCGAGATGTCCTTCGCGGTCTCGCTGGCGACGACGAATCCGGCGTCTTCCATCTCATCGCGGCCGTACATGCCGCCGATGATGTCGGATGCGCGCCCAGTCGCGCGACATGTTGTAAAACAGCTGCAAATCCGGTTTCAGGTCCCAGAGCGGCGACCCCTTGACCTTGCCGTATTCGTTGCGCGCCGGCCGCAGCTTGCCCAGCGTGAACTGGCCAGGGTCGGCGCTGCGCGGCGGGAAATAGCGCGGCTCCCTCTCGCCCTTGAAGGTCGCATAGACCCTGCAGCGGCGGTCGTCGCCTTCGCCCTCATATTCGACGTTCAGCCGCGTGGTGATCGGCGCGCGCTGCTCGATGATGGCATGGAAGAACTGGGATTCGTAGGCGACGCGCTTCTCGCCCTTGTTCTCGACGATGTAGGTCCAGCCCGCCAGCGTCAGCGCCGAGATGCCCAGCTCGTGCGCCTTCATGCAGACGCCGAACATGCCACCGACATTGCCCTGCAGCCACGGCGGAATCATCGGGCCAGCGGTCGACAACAGCTTGGCCTCATCGATCATGTCGCGCAGGTTGGCGACGTCGACGCCGCCGCCGCCTTTGAACAACAGAACCTGTTCGGTGCGCTCGTTGACGACCTTTTCGGCGTTGCCTTCCGCCAGGTCGCGGCGCGTCACGCGCTCCGGATGCGGACGGTCGGATTCCATGGGACGGTCGCCGGGAAAGGATTGATCGCTCATCAGGCAGCCTCACGCAGGGAGAATTTGACCCGGTCATCGACCGATTTGCGCCACCAGTCGGGCGCGTCGATGTATTCAGCGTCGGCACGATCGTCGCCCGGTCCCGGCCACACGCCGCCCTGGTAGCACTGCCAGAACATGCTGTAGGCGAGCTGATTGAGCTGATCGCCGCGCGCGATGTCCTCGTCCTTCAAGGTGCAGGCGCGCACGCAATAGGGCGGCCGGTTCTCGACAAACAGCACCGTGAACGATTGCACCGGAAGGCCGAGCGCGCGGGCGCCTTCGATCACCATGGCCGCCTGCTGGTAGTAGCCGCGATCGGCCATCGTCCGCTGCAGGTTGCGGTATAGCACTGGCGGGTGCGTCGTCTTGATCTCGGCATAGTCGCCGCTGGCGTTGGGAATCTCGTCGGGCCGCGCCTTCTTCCAGAATCCGCGATCGTCCTTCCAGATCAGCGAACGTTCGGGGGCGCCACCGAGCATCCCGGCCTGGACCAGCGGGAAGCTGCCCAGGGCGACAATCAGGCCCTTCGCATGCGACGCCATCTCCGGCGTGATGATCGTTTTGCGATTCCGAATCTGCTCGGCCTTCCACTCCCGCCATTCCTTCCGGTTCCCGTTGTACGGGTGTCCGGCAATCGTCGCGGGACGGAAGACGCAATCGCTTTCGAACGGCTCGGCTGCGACGGCGGCATGCAGGAAGCGGCCGAGCGCCATCGCCTCGCTCTGCTCTTCATCGTCGACGTGATCCGGATTGAGCCTGGATTTTTCCCAGGCGTGGCGCGGCGATTCCCCGATGATGCCGCGCAGCATCGTCGAGGACACGCTGACCTCCGAGCAGAGGTCAAACCGATGGTAGTCGGTCAGCGGGATGCCGCGATAAATCCCGGGCTCGGTTATCGTTTTCCCATCCCAAGGAATCGACTGCATGTCCCATCCTCCCGCGCAATCGTCGGGCGTTCCTCGCCCTCGCGCCGAGGACAAGGCGAATGAAGTCCAGTCTGAGGAACCGATACGGGCCGCCCGCTAAAGGTCGCGAACAGTAACGCCGTCGTGGTTAGCTGGGCGTGTCTGTTGGTGCTCTCACCGCCCTAAATCGTGCTGCGATTCCACGCTCACGAAACCAAGTTGTCAACAGGCTCGAACGTCAGCGCATGAAGTTTCCGGACACGATGCAACCTCTGGGATTAATGCGTGTTCGCCTGCATATTTTATGAGGCAGTCAAACCGTCGCAGCTACAAACTCTCTGGACATCGAACAACGGCGAACAAGTGTAAACATGGACACGCGTCGCGTTTGGTGACAATTAAAACGACCATCGATCGTGCTCATGACGATGACACCAGATGGTCAATCCAGCCACATCGACATGGGATTCTGAGGCCGTCTCGGTCCTGCAAAGGATGTGGGGCGCAGGCAATTCGGCGTCTGTGATCGCTGCGGCGATGCATCGATCTCGCAATGCGGTCATCGGCAAGGTCGTTCGCATGAAGCTGCAACGCGCGAATGGATGGCCGGTCACCATGAAGGCGCGAACGGCGTCCCAAACCAGGACAAAGGCGCTGTCGAGCCGGACCGAACCGGCGCGGCCGGTCTCCTACCTTAAGGCGCGCGACTTCCATTGTCACGCCGTGCTCGATCAGCGCGGCGCGGACGGTCTTCGCATGCGCTGCGGCGCGCGGCACCTCAAGGGCGCGTCGTGGTGCCAAGCGCACTATCTCGCCTACTTCAACCATAGCCGGAGTCCCTGATGCCAACACGCGAGGCCCGCGCAGCACATCCCAAGCTCGCCGAGGCCCAGCAAATCACAACAGGGATAGACGATGGCCAAGGCAGCAGCAGTCGCGAACGACTTCGATCCGCAGCTCGTGCAGGAAATCCTGGCGAAGATTGACGGCTACAAATCCGATTTGCTTTCCGAGCGCGGCTCGTCGATGGCGCGGTGCCGCAACATCCGCGAGTCGATCAGCAACGTTTACAAGGAAGCCAAGGCGCGCGGCGTTCCGACCAAGGAATTGCGCTCGCTGGTGAAGATCCGCGACAACGAGCAGAAGAACCGCGAGATTTACGAGGAACTGGAGGCCGACCAGCAGCAAGTGCTGGCTATGCTCGCGGTCGCCGAGGGCGTCAAGGACCTGCCGCTCTGGCGCGCCGCATCGGCCGCCGCCGCTGAAAGCCGCCCCGCGACGTATCAGTAATGGGGGCGGCCATGGATGACACCGCCCAAGCCAACCAAGCCTTCGGCCGTCTGACCACCGGCATCCATGTTGCCGGTTACACGCTGGAACGTGCGTTTCAGGAACTGGAGTCATTGCTTGAAGCTGACCGCTGGAAACTGATCGGTGATGGCTTCGATAATGTCAGCAAATTCATCGCCAGCATTAAACTCGACACGCTCACCGCCGCCGCGGCCGAGCGCAAGAAGATGGTGGCGAAGATCAAGGCGCTGCAACCGGACACGTCGAACCGCAGCATTGCGAAGATGCTCGGGGTGAATCCGTCCACGATTGATGAGGACGTTGCCGGAAAACCGGCAGTCGCGAAAAAAAACTCCAAGGAAACCAAAGCCTCCGAGAAGATAGCTGCCGGAAATCCGGCACCCCCCGAAATCAGCGGCGCGCAAGCTGCAAAGATTGTAGACCGGCGCACCACCGACATTGCCACGACGCAGGCGAGGCGCGCGGATAAGGAGCAACGGCTTGGTGCAAAGATCGCCGCGCTCCCGGACGCCAAATTTGGCGTCATCCTCGCCGACCCGGAATGGCACGACGAAGTGTACTCAGAACAGACCGGGATGAATCGTCACGCATCCCGCGTCTACACGACCAGCGACATTGAGAACATCAAGCAGCGCCCGGTCGGGGACATTGCCGCGGATGACTGTGTGCTGTTTCTCTGGTCCACCAATCAGCACCTCGATGTTGCAATCGAGGTCTTGCGAGCTTGGGGTTTTGAATACGCTTCGCACTACATCTGGCGCAAACCAACCCTGGGCCTTGGATACTGGAATCGAAGCGTTCACGAAGTGCTTCTGATCGGGACAAAGGGTAGTCCGCCATGCCCCGCGCTCGGCACGCAGTGGGACTCTGTGATCGACGCGCCCCGTGGCGGTGAACATTCCGCAAAGCCCGAAATCTTTCTTGAGATGATCGAGCAGTATTTCCCGACCGTTCCCAAGATCGAACTGAATCGGCGGGGCGTTGCACGACCGGGTTGGAGCGCTTGGGGGAATGAGGCTGACGAGGGAGCAGCCGCATGATCCGAGACCCGGTGAAATACTGTGCGGCCCTTTGGGATTGGGATTTTTTGAAACCGTGCTTCAACGGCACGGCCATCCGGGTTGCCGACCTTGATGGTCTGCTGGATGACGAGGGCATCGTCCAAAAGCACGGCTACGTCGAGAGGTACGGCCATCATCTCCTGTTCGAGACGACGGTGCCCGACCGGGAAATGACGAGCGGGCAATTGAGAAGCCATAGCTCGTTGGTGAAGGTTGGTTTTTGCGTCGTCTACTTGTGGGGGGTGCCGAACAGCTTTCCGATTCACAAAGTCCAAGTCTGGAAAGAATTTGAGGCGCAGCGCGGCGATGTGAACGTCAACGTCAGCGAGGCCGGACTCGTTGGCTGGGTTTGTAAGTGGTTCAGATGGTCAACACAAAATCCGATCACGCCGCCACTGGAACCCGCCTTCTTCGATAGGGCGGAAGTCCAATGACCTATTCGCCGCGCATCCTCGCGCTCGATCTCGCCAGCCGTTCCGGCTGGGCCTGCGGCTATCCCTCCGATTTGACGCCGCGCTCTGGCTCGGTGCGCTTTGCCCGCGAAGGCGCCAGCATGGGCGCTGTGTTCTCCGGCTGCAGGCAGTGGCTGAACGATTTCCTCGCGACCGAATCCGACGTCAAGCTGATCGTGTTCGAAGCGCCGATGACGCCGCAGCACATGTCAGGCCGCACCAGCGCCGACATCATCCGCGTGCTGATCGGGCTTTGCGTCGTCGTCGAGGAAGCAACCTATGGGCGTGGCTACGATGTGCGCGAGGCGCGCGTCTCCGACGTGCGGGCGCATTTCCTCGGCACCAACCGGATCAAACGCAAAGAGGCGAAGGTCCTTACCATCGATGCATGTCATCGGCTCGGTTGGGCACCGGCCGATGACAACGCCGCTGATGCGCTCGCGCTCTGGCATTACCAGGCATCGCTGCTTGAGCCGAGGCTCGCCGTACAAACGTCGCCGCTCTTTCGCCGGAGGATTGCGTAATGGCCGAATTTCCCGCGCTGCCGCTTTGGACCGATGCCTTCCTCTCGGACACGATGCACCTCAGCGCCGCTGAAACCGTTATCTGCTGCTGCTCATGACGGCATGGCGGCGACCGCATAACGACCTGCCCGACGATGATAGCGAGCTAGCCCGGTTTGCGCGCGTCTCGCCGAATAACTGGCCCCGCATAAGGCCGCGGGTCATGGCGTTTTGGACACTCTCAGATGGTCGATGGCGGCAGAAAAGGCTCGATGAGGTTCGGGAGCAAGTGCACAAACGGCAACAAAAAGCGGCTGACGCCGCGCAGTCCCGGTGGGGTTCCAACCCCGCCAGTGTTTCTCGCTCAGCGAGAAGAAAAAGTTCTCTCAGCGAGAACGAATGCGTTCTCACACTCTGATGCTAACTCATTGGAAAATAACAATGCGGCAGATGCGGGCGCATCACCCGAGCATTTGCTCGATCCGCCTGTTCGCATATCCAACCAAAATCAAAACCATATAAGAGAAGATTCTTCTTTTAATGATGGTAGTAAGAAAGATTCTGAATCATCAGCAGGATCGCAATCCGACTCTGGTGAGCGCCGCGTTCTCGGGAACTTCGACTTTCTGTCCGACGACGGATCGGTCCTGATCGACGCCGAGGAATTCGCCGCCCTCGATGCCGAGCTGCCCTTCATCAAAAACGTTCGCGGCCTGGTGCGTCACGCGTGCCGGTCATGGCTGCTCGACACCAAGGAAGCCTCCCGTAAGGAAACGCTGCTGCGCTGGCTGCGGCGCAAGAATTCCGAAAACGCGCTCAAGTCGAGCACAAAGCCGCCGGCCGGATCATCGCCGGCGCCCGGTTACAAATACGCCACTCAAGCGATCCTCGACGCGCACGATGAGCGCGCCAGGATGAAAGCGAGAAGCGATGCGGCCTACGAACGAGCGCGATTGCGAAGGGAGGCAAGAGCAAATGGAGAACAGCCCGCAGACGAATTTCCAGATCCTAGCTCGGACCAACGCCACTAGACCGGGCGTCTTTCGATGCCCGGTTTGTAGCCACAAACGGAAGCACCACCAGTCGCAGAAATGTCTATCGGTAAAGCGAGCGGACGACAGTCATGGGATCATCTTCAACTGTCACCACTGTGGATTTCACGGGTTCGCATCGGACGCTGGCACCCAGCGCCGTCGAATGGGCCAGGGCCGTGCGCAAGATAAGCCAAGAGACTTTGGCGAAGCTGCCCGTCGCATCCGGAACGGCATTCTTCCCTGACCTACAATCCAAATCGGAGGCGCTGTTCTTCCGCTATCCCGACGGCTGGAAGGCGCGTTCCTATCCAGCCAAGGCGTTCACGCAGAAGCAGGGCACCAGCCCGACGTTCTGGAATCTGGCAGCTGTGCTCGATGGTCCCCTCACCGACGTTTACATCGTTGAGGGCGAGCTGGACGTTTGCGCGTTGGTCGAGTGCAGCATCGCAGCCGATCAGGTTCTCGGCGCTCCGTCGGCGAGCGGAGATCAGCAGTATGTTCGGGATGCGCTCGCGGCCGGTTTGAATCGCGCCAAGCGTTTCATCTGGTGCGGCGACCAGGACAAGGCCGGCCTCGAATTGCGCTCGACCATGGCGCAATTGTTCGGCACCGCGAAGTTCTATTTCATCGACTGGCCTGAAGGTTCGAAAGACGCAAACGATCATCTGCGGACCGATGGCGCCAAGGCGGTGCATGACCTTGTCGTCGACGGCTCGACGCCGTGGCCAGCCGAGGGTCTGTTTCGGATGGCCGAAATTCCGGAGCCTGCGCCGATGACGACGTGGGACCCGGGGTTCAACTGGGGCCGCAAGTGCATGTTCGCCGCCGGAACGCTCTCGGTGACGACCGGTCATCCCGGTATGGGCAAGACGCTGCTGTTCGGTCAAATCTGGTACAACATCGTCCAGGCCTATGGTCTTTTGGCATGCGTTGCGAGTTTCGAGACGCGGGCCAAGCCGCACATCCGCCGCCAGCTGCGGACGTTGCATTCGCGGAAACTGGAATCGATCTTGACCGGACCGGATATCGCGGCGGCCGACCGATGGATCAATGATCACTACCTGTTTCTGATTCATCCGGAACGGCGACCGACGCTGGCATGGTTGCTTCAACAGGCGGAGACCGCCGTCGTTCGGTACAAGGCCAACATCCTCCAGGTCGATCCTTGGAATCGGCTTGAGGCAAGCCGCGAGCCGCGCGAGAGCGAGACCGATTACATCGGCCGGTGCCTGCGCGAGCTTTACAACTTCGCGACCGACTTCAATGTCCACGTCCAAATCCTGGCGCACCCTGCCAAGATGGAAACCATGCGACGCAGCGAGCCGCCGGAGCTTGAGCACATCGCTGGTTCAAAGCATTGGGACAACATGGTCGACCAGAGATTCGTCGTGCATCGCCCACGCTTGTTCAACGACAAGGGCGAGCGCGAGACCTACGTCGAACTGCATCACAAAAAGGCGCGGTTTGACGAACTCGGATATGCCACCAAGTTTGCCCTCGACTACGATATCGGTGTTGGGCGTTTTGGTGTGTGCGAGCTGAAGCAGAAACGGAAATCGACCCATACAGCCGCGACCATGGAGGACGACAGTGAATTGCGATGAACAAGCCGCCATTGACCACGAACGCGCAATGCTGATGGCGCTTTTGCTCGATATGCCGCTTGGACCGCCGCACCGGATTGAGGGCCTCAATCAGTTCAGCACCGAGGAAAAACTGTTCAGCCTAACGGCGTGCTGCGCCACCATGATCGTCACGGCTATCCGGACGCTCGCACCTAACCGTGAAGCTGCGCTTGATGGATTGGATAAGCTGGTCGTCGATATGCGGCGGCAGATCGGGGGAGATAAGCAATGCTCAGCCTGATCAGGCACGACGATCTCAAGTTCAACCCGCTGGAGGACATCGAGATGGAGGACATCGCGCCGTCGGTCTGGAGCGGACCGCATGTCGGCAAGCGGCTGTCGGAAGCGATGCGAACGCTGCGCATGCTGCCGATGCGCGCGGTCCAGGGCTACTGCGGCGCCTGGCCTTCCTACGCCTACGAATTCGAGGATCTTCTCGCACAGCACGAGCAAGGCGAGCTGGAGAAGACGCAGCGCATGCAGAACCGCGCCCGGCTGTTGCCGAGCTACAGCGACGTCACGCGGATGGAGGCGGCGGTCTATTGGCCCGCGCGCTTCCTCGGTCAGGCGGACTGGCTGATGCGCGCGGTCAACATGGTCGCGTTGGCGCATTCGCTGGAGCGCGACGCCGGATGGGTCGCGGCGCAATGCGGCGGCTACGCCGACACCTGGCGCGATCGTCACGACAAGGGATGCGAGGTCATCGCGCGCGGTCTGGGCACCGCATTCGTGCCGGTGTTCTGATGGCAGAGGATTGGCGGATACGGGCCTATTACGCCAACCGCCCCGCGGAGGCGAAGAATCACGGCGAGCTGGCGCTGGAGACGTGGCACCGGGGCGACGTCAGCAAGGAAATCGAGCTGATGGTGTTTCACGATCGCACCGACATTGCCTATTTCGATCTGGTCGATTGCAACGCGCACACCACGACGCGGCTCTATCGCGACGGCCGGGGCGGATGGTCGCCGAGCCGATCCGCCGCATGGGCAGGCGGAGGCAAACGATGAGGGAAGCCGAAATCGACAGGGAGGAATTCAACGGCCTGTTGCGGCAGCTGGCTCCGATCATTCGCGATTATCTCCAGGACGCGCAGGACAAGCGCGGCCCCGATCCGATCAACAGTTTCACCGTGTTGAACGCGCTCGCGATCTGTGCCGCTCTGCCGCTCAACGGCGCGCCCGATGAGGTTTACGATTGGTTCATCGAGGCGCTCGATACCGCGCGGTGCGATCTCGATTTGCAGGCTCGCCTCAATGGTCATTGAGTTCGATCTCCCGCGCGGCGCCGAGCGCGGCTATTTCATCGCCTTCGGCGTGGCGGCGGTCTACATCGCGACAGCGCCGAGGGGCGAGCCGTGCGTCGTCGCGGTGACGCGCGATCTCGGCAAGAGCCTGACGGCGCTGCAGCGCAAATGGCCGGATTGGGACATCAGCTGCGCCTATTGGGTTCGCGATCGAGCGCGCGCCCAGGCGCTGGCAAGCGAGGTCAACCGCGTGTTGCCGCATGTCGATAAGGTCCGCCTGCTCGTGCGCGGCGAAGATGCGGCGCGGCTGATCGTCAAGGCTGCCGTCGAGCGTGGCATCAGCCTGACGGGCCACAACGCGGCGATAGCGCGCGTTCGGGATGCCATCGCCGAGATTGAGCGTCGAATCAGCGACGCGAATGGGCGCGGTGAACTAGCGTGGTTCAATGCCGCTTACCGCCAATGGCGGCTCCGGGCGAAGGGCACCGGCATCAGCATGAGCTATCATGCCGCGCGGGCGCGGCTGCGAAACGAGGCGATCAAGCAATTGATTTTGCAAGGTGTAAACAGCACGCGGACAGATTTGGAGCGCCGTGTGTTTCCGCGGCTTCCGAACGCCTCCAACAGGAATGACGTTGACAAGCTTGACAAACAGGGGTCCTCTTCGCCCGCGCCCCTGCGGGGTGAGGTGCGCGCCGATGACGAAACGCCAGCAAAAGCTTGAACGTCTTGCGAGCGCGATCCTCGCCGACGATGCCACGCGAGGGATCGCCCGCCCCAGATCGGCAAACGGTGTGGCGGTGTCAAACCGTAGCCTTGCCCGGCGGCTTCTCCGCGAAAACAGACAAAAGATCGTGAGCCAGTACCGGACGCTGCCTGATGTTGCGCGCCGAGAGCTGACGTCGCGCTTCAAGCGTGAACGCGAGCGAAATCCAAAGCTCGACTGGACCGACTGGCTCTCGCAAAATCTCCGATTGACCGATGCCGCGCTTCCATCGTTGAAATCACCGTGACGCTTGCCCGTAAGCCTTTCGAGCCTCCCGGCTTTTGGCTTGGGCATTGGTCGTGGTTACACCTGACTTCGAACCGATCTCGTAAGAGGTCGGTTCTTTTTTGGCCGGAGCCATGACCGAGCACAACCGCATCAAGATCGAGTATCGGCCGCTCGGAGCGCTCAGGCTCAATCCGCGTAACGCGCGGCTGCACAGCGACGATCAGATCGCCGAGATCGCGCGCTCGATCAGCCGCTTCGGATTCCTCAACCCGCTGCTGGTCGATAAGGACAGCACCATCATCGCGGGCGAAGGCAGGTACCTGGCCGCGCGCAAGCTTGGCCTGCTGGAGGCGCCGGTCATCGAGCTGGCGGGCCTTTCCGAAGCGCAGTGCCGCGCGCTGGCGCTGGCGGACAATCGCATCGCGCTCAATTCGAAATGGGATGAGGCGATGCTGCGCGCCGAGATCGAGGCGCTGCGGTCAGCCGGCGAGATGATCGACGATCTGGGTTTCAGTCCCGACGAGCTGCAGGGCCTTCTGGTTGAAGAAGCCGCCCCACTGGTTGCCGAGATTCTGACCGGTGAGATTCACGACCGGTTCTGGATCTCCGTGCGCGGCCCGCTCCAGGATCAGGCCGCGGCGCTGCAGCGGCTGACGAAAATGATGGCCGACATGCCCGCCGTCGAGGTCGAGCTTGGCACCATCGGGCTGGAGCCGTAATGCCGCGCTGGTCCGCTGGCTTGCAGAACGTCGCCAAGGTGACGAACCATCGCCATGGCAAGCCGGCCAAGGTCCTGATCAGGCGCAACGTGCTTGAGGCCGTCGGCCGCGACGTCGAGGTCTTCGATGCGTTCGCGGGCTCGGGCGAGATGTATCGCGAGGTCTGGCGCCAAGCCGCCGGCTATGTCGGCTGCGATCAGAAATGGTTTCGCGATGAGCGCTGCGCCTATGTCGCCGACAACCGGCGGGTGCTGCGCGCGATCGATCTGGCGCCGTTCTCGATCTTCGACTTCGACGCGTTCGGCTCGCCCTGGGAGCAGATGCTGATCGTCGCGGCGCGGCGCAAGGTTGCTGCAGGCGAGCGCCTCGGCGTGGTGCTGACCGAAGGCAGCATGATCAATCTGAAGCAAGGCGGACTGCCGAAGGCGCTCGGAGCTGCGGCGGGGCTAACGGGACGGCTGTCGGGGATGGCACGCTGGCGGGACGAGATCATCGAGCGCGCGATTGCAGGCTTTGCGCAGCGCATTGGCTGCACCGTCGACCGCCGCTGGCAGGCAGCGGGCAAATCGGCGGCGCAGGTGCTTTACATCGGCTTGGTGCTGACCGGCGTCAGTGGTGCTGCGGCACCCGCAGCGGGTTCGGATAGCCGTCGGGAAGAAATTTCTGCAGGTCTTTCTTGATGTAATGCGCGGCGCCGAGCTTGTTCAACAGCTCGATCATGCGCAGCGTGTAGTCTTGCCAGTCGGTGGTCTTGGTCATCGGCAGGTAGTTGACGCGGCCGACCTTGAACAGGTCGACAAAACGGTGCGTCTTCTTGACGATGGCGAGCGAGGATTCGACGTCCAGGGTCGGCTCCAGGCTAACCCAGGTGAAGATGCCCGCAGCGTGAAACCGCTTGAGCGCGGCGAGACGATCCTCCGGCGGCGCGGCGTTGCGCTCCCATTTTTTCGAGAACCGGTCGTCGAGGCTGGTCAAGGTCGAGGCGAAGGCGTCGCGCTTGGCCCGGAACAGGTCGAGGTCGCGCAGGCTTCGCGTGCCGCCCTTGGTCAAGGTGCAGATGCCGAGGCCGTGCTCGATCAGGGCCTGGAGCGTCGAGCGCGTCAGCGTGTTGTCGCCTGGGTGATACGGGTCGGTGGTGAACGACAGCATGACCTGCCCGGTCAGGTGCGCGGCCTTGTATTTCGCCGCGTCCTTCCGCAGCTTGTCGAGGAAACCCGGACGCGGGTTGGCGCCCTCGTCGAATTCCTTCCGGGTCATCTTGAGGACGTCGGGCACGTAGCAATAGGCGCAGCCGTGGCCGCAGCCGCGATACGGATTGGTGGCGAGCGGTGAATATTCGCCCGCCTGTCCGCGCGGGGCATAGATGATGCTGCAGCCTGCGACCGAAACGCCGTCGGGGTTGATGGTGACGGGAGCGTTCATGGTTCAGGGTCCAATGGTTTGAGTCCGGCGAGCCGGTAGGCCCGCTCCGGGGTGACGTCGAACTGGATCATGAGTTCGATCAGGATGGCGATATTGGTCGGCTCCGGCAGCTCGCCAGAGGCGTAGCGGCGGATGGTGCGCGGGTCGACATTGAGGAAACGCGCGAAACCGTTCTGGCTGGTCTGCAGCAGATCGAGCGCTTCACGGAAGCGCTCAGGGGTCATCGCGGGCTCGTTGGTCATGTCGAATCCTTCGTCTTGCATTGGCTCGACAAGGATAGGGCGCAACGCCCTGGCGGTCAAAGCGCACATCAGCTGGCTCCCATTTCAGCGAGCCGCGCCGCCTGTGGATCGTCCGACAGTGCGACCACGCGAGTCATAGATCGTCGTCGTGTTGCCGCTCCTGGATGCGCGACCGGTAACGCTGCCAGCGGCGTCGTAGAACGTCGTCGTGCCCTGGCTGTCGGTCGCCGAGCGCCCGACACTTCGCCCCGAGGAGTCGTAATAGCTGCGCTGGTGCGCCGAGCCGTCGCTGGTTAGCGCGGCGAGCGCAATAGCTGCCAGAAGGATTTTCGTCGTCATCTTCGTATCTCCAGCACGGCCTGACGTCGGTCAGCCTCCGTAGCACCTTGTTGATTTCCGCCAGTTCAATATGAGCCGCCGCCGGGACCGATGCCGTCCATCGGACACCGTATTGATCGACGAGGCGTTTGAACCGATCAATTGCTTGTTGGCGTGTCATCGGCTCTTTCATTGCAGTGTCGTCCTTTGATCGTGATGGATGATGATGGTGTGGCCGCCATCCGGCTCTCGCAAGCGGTTGGTCAGCAGCGTGTGCTGGTCGAGCTGCGCCAGCAGCTGGGTCAGCCGGGCGATCCGCGCTCGCAGGCGCGCGATCTCGTCGTTCATGGCAGCACCACGATGCTATGGACGTGGCGGCGCAAGGCCGCGACGTCGGTCGCCCGCTTCAAGGCCTGATGGTAGTCCGTCTCGGTGTTGCAGTTCACGAAGTGGTCGGCCACGGTGACGGCGGCGGAGATCAGCAGGAAACGCCAGTAACCGCGCCCCTGCGGTTTCTGGCCGTGCTCGCGCTCGTAACGCGCAGTGCAGATTGTCAGGGTCATCGCATGAATTCTCTGAACGGATTGGGGAACGGAGGCGGCGGCGGTGGCGGTCCGTCCGTCCGGCATTCGGCAGCGGCCCGGATCGAAAGCCGGTGCCCCTGCAGCTCGCGCTCGATGATCGGCGGGTACAGATCGCGCGCCGCGGCCTTGCAGGCCTCGCGGTTGGCGAAGTCGGTCGCGATCGATGTGATCGAGACCGAGCCGGTATCGGTGAGCGCAAGCACGGTGGCGAACAGTTTCCACATCGTCATTGCCTCGGCGGCGGCGGTTGCCGGGATCACGGCCTTCCGCAATAGCGGTCCGGATGGCTTCAACCTGTTCGCCATAGGAAGGATTGAAGGGCACAGGCGGCGTGTCGAGTTCGATCCAGCCCTTACGCCGATAACTATCGACGATGATGCGATAGGCGAAGAAGGCATAGACTGGCCACATGAGGCCAGAGGTGAGCAGCGCCAGTAGCAACGCGATGCCGGCGTGCAACCAGACTTCTTTGTAGGCCAGATAAAAGCAGCCGAAGAAGAACGTCAGCCAGAACGCCGACCCCTTGTTGATCCTGACAACCGCGCCGGTTTGAGGGTTGCGAAATACAGTCTCAAAGCGTTGCGGCTGTGACGGCAAGCTAAAGGGCTGGCCGGTGCTGCCCATCGCCGGCATCGCGATCACTTCGGCGCGCAGCTTCTCGAATTCGTCTTGGCTGATCAGCCCCTGGTCGCGCATCTCGACCAGCTCTTTGATCTTGGTGATTTTGTCGGTCATCTGGTTTTTCTCCGATCAGCCGTTATTGGTCTTCGCCCATGCGAGCGGTGCTCGCCGCCTGCAGCTCCGCCCAACGTTCGGGTTCGGAGATGGAATGCGGTTCTGGCCAGTTGGTGACGGACCGCTGCACCGTCATGGCGGGAAAATCGGTTGTCTTGATGAATCCCGCCTCCCATGCGGCGGCCAAGTTGATGACGGCATAGTGGGTCTGCCGTGGTGCCCAGGTGCGCGACGCAAACAATTCGGTGAATGAGATTTGCAGTTGCACCGCGTCCTTGCTCGCGCCGATCTCCGCGCCGAAGTTCTCGCAGAATTCGGCATAGTAGGCGTCGAGACCGCGACCGGGCTTGGTCTGGTGCGTCCAGACGGCGCGCGGGCCGAATTCTTGAACTAGGTTTTTGTAAAGCTTGGTCAGGCGCGCAAGCGTCCATGCTCGCTTCGGCGTGGTCGTCTTCTTGGTGGTCATTTCAATTTTCCCTTCGGGTTGTGAGTGCTGCGGATTCGTGCCGTTCGATCTGATGATGATTTGCTCTCGCATGATCAGCCTCGCTTGACGGCGTCGAGGACGGCCAATATCCGGCCGAGGGTTTCCGCCGACACGCTGCCAAGGCGATCGATCGATACCTCGCCGGAATGGCTCATGCGCGCCGCGATGTAGTGGCCGGAAGCGCCGGAATAGATTTGCGCCGTCTGCTCACGTTCGTTCACGCGAATGTCCAGCGTCGGATGCGCTTCCTTCAAGGCGTCGGCATTCTTGGCGATGCTTGCGCGGTTCTCGCGCTGCGCCTTGGCATAGGCGCGCCGTGCCGCGAGCGGCGCTTGATTTGCATCAAGGACCCGCTTTTTGAGGTCGTTCGCAATCGCAGCGAGGCTGCGGCCGTCCGGATTGATCGAGGCGCTTTCGGTCGCCTGGGCCTTGTCATAGGTCGACCAGTCGCCCCACGCGATCTCGGGCGCGTTGGCGTAAGCCTTGACCCGGCGCGTGTGGGTGTTGGCGTGCAGGTCCAGCCGGTCGGTCCCGACCAGGATCTGCTGCTGTTCGTTCGGATAGTCGCCAGCAGGCAGCAGCTTGCCGCCCAGCGCTTTGGCGATGTCGGCGGCAACGCGCGGCAGATCGATGCTGCAGCGCTTGCGGCCGTGTTCTTCGGTTTCGGTGATGTAGGTCATCTTGTCTCCGGGTATCCATTTGCCCTTGAGCCGAGGCCGCAGGATCGCGGCCCCTTCTGACGCCTCAAGCCCGGTAAGCTTTCGCTGCCGGGCATGGGTGACGATGTTGCGCGTGCTCATTCGTGAAAGGCACAAAAGCAGCTCTTGCTGCAGAACCGGCCGGGATGGTCGAGGCGCCGGCCGCCGTCGGTTTCGGTGAAGTAGCGGAACAGCTGGCGCGTGGTGCCGCACCATTGGCATTCGCCGGCTCCGGCGTTGTCGCGGTGCAGCTCGGTGCGGGCGAACGGGTCGCGGCAGATCAAACGGGACATGGTCGGTCCTCCGGTTAGGCCATCAAGTTGAGCTGGCGCAGGCTGGCGTGACCGTCGCGGCCGATCACGATGTGATCGTGCACGGCGATGCCGAGCGGCTTGGCCGTCTCGACGATCTGTTTCGTCATGGCGATATCGGCGCCCGACGGCGACGGGTCACCCGACGGATGGTTGTGCACGAGCAGCAGCGCGCACGCGTGCAGCTCGATCGCGCGGCGCAGCTGGTGCTGGCGGAGCGGATGGCGGCGCCTGCGGTCCCGGCGCGGCCGGGATGGCGCCAGCGGCGGACAGCGGAACGACCTGCTGCTGCACCCGCGGCTCATCGCCGAAGTCGACGGCGTCGAGGCCTTCCTGCGCGCGGGCCTCGTTGGGCGCATAGATGCCGCCCTGGACGCCACGCGCGAGCGCCTCGATCCGGTCCTTGAGCGCCGAGCGCAACAGCGCGGCGGTATCGAATTCGACGTATTCGTCGGGCTGGCCCTTGAGGCCGAACAGCAGCCCGAATGCTTCCTCGATGTGGTTGAGCGCAAAGCCCAACCCCATGGCGATCCAGCTCTGCATCAAAAGCTCGGTGGAGGCGTAGTTGGTGCCGCCAATGCCGAGGATTTGCAGCGGCACGCGAAACGCCAGCGCGATGTGCTCATTCGAGAGCTTGAGGATTTCCGCCGTTGCAGCATCGCGACCACCGACCGACCACGGCTGCACTTTGAGTCCCGCCGTCAGGATCGGGGTGCCGCCCTGATGCAGGTTCTTGGCCTGATCGTTCCAGCGGTCGCGCAGCGCCTGGACCTGATCCTTGTCGAGCACCAGATCGGTCGACAGCACGGCGCTCGGGCGCGCCTCGTTGAGATAGAACGCCGCCTGCTGGCGCGAGATCGCGGCGCCGACGCCGACGTCCTCATAGGCGGCAACGATGGGGGACTCGCCGACCAGCGGCGTCGGCGCGCGACTATTGGTGTGCAGCCTGATGTGGAGCACGTCGCGCTGTGGCACCAAGAGACCGGCTTCTCCGCCCAGGCGCTTGGCGATGACGTCATTGCCGTGGAGCGCATAGAAAATCTCGCCGTTGTAGGCGAGACGCGGATGCGACTGCGCCGGATTCATCAGGTGCAGTTCATCGATCTCGTAACGGTCATTCCTGAGCGCCAGCGCATAGGCGTTGCCCTCGGTGTAGAGCGAGCGCGTCGTGTTCAGCAGAAAATCGCTGATCGTCTGGTAGTCGTTGGGATGTCGCAGGATGCGGGCGAGCGCGGAGGTCTTGACCCGGTCGCGCCCGCCCTTGTCATTGAGCCGCCAATGGTCGCCGGGGCACATGGCGACCGTCTGCGAATAGGCCGAGACGCACGCCTCGACCATCGCAGACCGCGACAGGCTGATCGGGCTGTACCCGAGCTGCCACCAATTCCAGTTTTCGCCGACACCGACAGGCAGCCAGCCGCCAGTGACCGGCAAATGCCATGGACCGGGACGATAGTCGCCTTCGCCTTTGATGATCCGGCTTGCGATGCGCGACAGGAGGTCCCAAGCACCCATCAGCTCGTTCTGGTCTGATAGTTCCGGCCGCGTTGTCCCGCTTCCATGTGCCGGGTCTTGTGGTTGTTCTGCTCCGGCTTCGGCGCATGCGGATCGGGTCCGCTGCCGTCCTCCTCGTGCTCCTGGATGTACTCGCCCATCTTGGTGCGGTCGTTCTCCTCCTGCGTCGGGGTCGGCTTGCCTTTCGACAGTTTCTCCTTGCCCTCGGCGCGGGTCTTTTCGCTTTGCTCATGCTCGCGGTCGTAGGCCCTCTTGGCCGCTTCTTTCGCATCAGTCATGACCTGATCTCCTCTGGTTATCGCCGCCGCCGGCCAGCGGCGGCAGCGCCTTCCACCGGTTCGGTGAAAGTGAACTGCACGACGTTGCTGTCACCGGCCGCGTCGCGCACGAGCACGCCGTAGCTGCCAGCCGCACCGGCAAAGCCGACGATCGAAGTCGTCAGCCGGGTCGAGGCGACCAGCGTGGTTGTCTGCGGCGCGCCGTCGAACACGATCACCGCATCAGGCCCGAACGAGCCATCGACCTGCAGGGTGACGTCGGGAAGCGGGCCGGTGGTCGGGGAAATGCTCTCGATGACCGGCACGCTTGGCTCGGGCGGATTCGGCAAATCCGGCGGATACGGCACCCCGGGATCGAGCGGGCTGCCGTCCGGCTCTTTCTCGATGACGTGCTCGCCCATCGCAGCGAGATCGTTCTCTTCCTGCGTCGGGGTAGGCTTCGACCCTTCCGCAAGATTCTGACCCGCCGGGAGCGGCGGGTCTTTCTTGTCGCTGTCAGCCATGGCGGTCACCACGTCACGCCTTGCACCCACGCGACCATGCCCGGACGCCGCAGCGTCCAGTTGACCGGCAGGATCAGCCGCAGCGCCAGGCTGTCGGTCTGCCACAGCGAGCGCACCGGGTTGGCCGGCGTGCCCGGATCGGCACCACCCACGATCGGCTGCGGGTTGGTGTCCTCCATGTGCAGCGTCGCCTGATCGCTGATCTCGAAGCGGGGAGCCTCGCCGCCCACGGTGACGAAGTCGGCCGCGTCGAGCGCGATGATGGTCCCCATCGGCACCGTGCCGGAGTCGATGATGGCATAGCCCGCGAGCCTGCCTTGGCTAACCTCGGCCTGGAACGGGAACGTGCCCACACCCGGAGCCGGGGTCAGCCCAGCGGACAGAACCTGCTGCGGGTTCATCAGCCAGCACATGTTGCGGATGTAGCCCTGCGTCGCGGTCAAGAGCGCGCCCGCCACGTTCTTGATGTCGCCGACGATCACCGAGAAATCCAAGGAATGGTACGACGCCGAGGAGCGCAGGTTGCGGCTCGGCACGGAATTCGACAAGCAGCTGAATTTGTTCGAAGGCAAGTGGAGCCGCATAAGCGACATTATCAACACCTTGAAGGTCGGGCCGCTCACCACCGCGCTGGAGAACGCCAACAAGGTGACGTCGGCGATCCTTTCCAGCTTCGAATCGCTTGAACAGCTTTTCATCCGGATCGGCAACAGCGATGTGTTCAAGCGCGGGTACAACACGCCGAGCAGCATTGAGGGGGCCACCAAGCCGGAGCTGTTGCCGCAACAGCCGGGCAGGAAAGAGGAAGACAAGAGCTACCTGGAGCGCTGGAACGACTACTGGACCAACAAGCCGAACAAGCCGGTTGAGGACAACACCAAGGCGACCGAGCAACTGACCGGCAAGATCGATGAAGCCATCAAAAAACAGTTGCCGGGCTATCAACCGATGTCGTTCCAAGGCGGCGGCGGTGGCGGCGGCTTCGCCGGCATGGTGCAGCAGGCGGCCTATTCGCCGGGCGGCGGATTGGGGCGAACCCAAGGTGGCGCGCCGATGTTCGGCGGCGGCGGCGGTGCATGGGGCGGCGGTGGTGGCGGGGCCGGTGGCGGTGGTTACACCAGCGGAGCCGGCGGCGGCGAGAGCGGTGGCGCGGCTGCATTCCCGGGTGGCGGTGGCGGTGCCGGCGGCGCGCCCAATGGCAGCGACGTCGGCGGCGGCATTTCACCCGCCGGCAATCAGGCCTCCGGCAACGGCGAGGCCGGTCCGGCGCAGGCGCTGGCCTTCGCGCGGCAACATCTCGGCGAAGATGAAATCCGCGATCAGACCAAACTGAGCGGTTTCTTCCGCGAGAACGGCATCAAGGTTAATCCGGCAACCACGGCGTGGTGCGCGGCATTCGTCAATTCCAATCTTGCGAAGGCCGGCATGAAGGGCTCCGGCTCGCTGGTTGCAACGAGTTTTCTAAATTACGGCTCGGCGGTCAAACCGGGAAACGTGCAGCCGGGCGACATCGGCATATTGGCGCGGGGCCGCAGCGCCGGCCAGACCGGCGGCCATGTCGGTTTTCTTACCGGTTCAACGCGAAAGAATCCGCGAACCGGTGAACTGGAGTACGAAATGCTCGGCGGCAACCAAGGCGGCACCGCGTCCGGACAAGGCGGCGTGTCGACGCAATGGCGTTCAGCCTCGCAAATTACAGCGCGCCGTCCGGATTGGGATCGCAGCCAAGTCGCCAACAACGGTCAGACCGCAGGCCCGGGCGGAGGCCAACGCGCGGGCGATACGCCAGCCGGGGGCAAGGGTGGCGGCGGATACCTGCAAGAGCAGCGCGCGCCGTTGATGGCCGAGCTGAACGATCCGGCAGTCAAGGCCAAGCTGTCGCAACTGCAGGCCTATGAGGGCGGCGGCGCCGCCACGGTCGAGGCGCTGTACAACCGGGTCTCGATGATCCGGCAAAAAGTGCCCGGCTACACCCTCAAGGATGAACTGAACAGCCGCTTCTACGCGATGAACAAGCCGGGCATGGGCGCCAAATCGATCAGCCCGGCGCAGCAGCGAGAATTCGACAAACAGGTGGCGGCGGTCGGCGGTGGCAGCAACCTGATCCAAGGCCGCACCAACCAAGGCATGGAGGGCGATCCCGGCACCCATCTGCCCGGTCGCGTCGCGGTGCCAGGATCGAGCGAGGTTTACAACTATTGGGAAGGCCGGCGGCGCGGCGTTGAATTTTCGACCGGTGCGAGCGCGGCCTTCGCGGCACGTAATCAGCAGGCCATCGCCGATCGCGCCCAAGTCGATCGCGCACAGGCCAACGCCACCAAGGTCGAGGGCACCGGCAAGATCAGCGTCGACGTCAACGCGCCGAAGGGCACCAAAGTCGGCGCCGAGGGCGGCGGCCTGTTCAAGGAAGTCGAGGTCAACCGGCAGACCCAGATGGAGCCGGCCAAGCGCTCGGCGACCAACGAAGAACCGATGAACATCTAGGAATGATCGATGGCGACGATCTTCGATCTGCCAACGGCGTGGCGCAACCGCTATATGCCGGCGTCATTCCGCAACGCGCGTTTCCATTGCGAGGTCAACAGCCGGGAAGGCGGCCGCAGCATCGTCGAACACGTGTTTCCGAAAAAGGAATTGCCCTACGCCGAGGACATGGGCCGCGTCGCGCGCACGTTTTCGATCGCGTTGCATGGTCTATCCCTATGACGACGCCGCCAACGACATCCTGTATCGCCGCGACTACCAGCTGGCGCGCAATCGTTTGATCGCGGCGCTGGAGGAGGAAGGCCCGGGCCGGCTGCGCTTGCCGACCTTGGGCGACCAGATCGTGGTGTGCCCGCGCTATCGGATTACGGAGGAAGAAAAGCTCGGCGGCTATTGCGTGTTCGATATCACCTTTCAAGAGCAAGGCCTCGATCCGCAGACCTGGACGCCAGCCATCGATACCGCTGGCAAATTGCTCAATGAGAGCCAAAACCTGCGCAACCAGGCGCAGCGCGTGCTGGCTAATCCGCCGGCCGGGGTCAACGCATGAAGCGGCAGGACGCCATCGAAGCCGCCGGCATCGTCGACCGCATGCTGGCCAACCTGATCGCGACCGTGCCGCCGAAGGGCCGCGCCGGCTCGCAGGCCCGCACCACGATCGGCGACACCCGCGCCAATGCCTTGAAGCTGTTGATCCATGACGACATCGGGCCATCGCTCGATGCCTGCTTTGACGACGCCCGGCTCGCCGGGTCCACGCTGCAGCAGATCGAGAGCGTGCGGCGCCAGCTTGATGCCGAGACCACCGCGACGTTGGGCGGCATCCTGGTCAAGAACGCCAGTGTGCGGTTTTGCCTCGCCACCGAGGCCGCGATCATCGCCCGGATGGAGTTCGTCAGCCGGCAGAGCGTCGCGCTGATCAAGAACGAGATGGCGCAGCCCTTCGCCGAGGCCGAGGAGATCGCGGCCGACGATATGGATTCGATGACCTATCAGGCGTTGATCCGGCTGCAGGCGGCGATCACCAATCATCTGGTCGAGACCGCGCGCCCGTTGCCGCGCATGCTGCGCTACCAGTTCGCCGCGGTGCTGCCATCGCTGATGCTGTCCTATCGGCTCTATGACGACGCCTCGCGCGCCGATGAAGTGCGGCAGGAAAACAAGATCGTGCATCCGGCGTTCTGCCCGACCGAGGGCTTGGCGCTGTCGCAATGAGCGAACCTTAAGGAGATCACATGCCGCGACCCCAGGAAGTCGCGCAGCTGGTGGTCGCCGGCTTGATCTTCGAAGATTGGGAGACCGTCGAGGTTTCGAGCGATTGGGCGGAAGCCTTCAGCCATTTCAAGTTCACCGCGGCCGAGCGCGACACCGAGGTGACGACGGCGCGCGGCAGGGTGCCGCTGTGGCAGAAATTGCAGTTCAAGCCGGATGATCAGTGCACCATCCTGCTCGCCGGCCAGCTCGCGATCACCGGTTTCATCGAAGTGCGTCAGGTGGCCTATGACGCCACCCAGCACGGCGTGATGCTGATCGGCAAGAGCCTGACCGCCAACGCGGCGAAATCCAGCGTCGACACCAAGACCGGGAATTTCGACGACAAGAACGTGGTCCAGGTCGCGCAGGAAGTGGTCGCGCCCTACGGCGTCGGCATCAAGGTAGTCGGGTCGCCGGACCTGACGCCATTCCCGAAATTGCAGAACAATCCCGGCGAATTGGTCTGGGATTTCCTCGAGCGCATCGCGCGCCCGCGCGGCGTGGTGATGGGCTCGGATGCGCACGGCAGCTTCCTTTTGATCGGCGAGCACACCGGCACCATCGTCAGCGAGCTGATCGAGGGCATCAACATCAAGTCGTGCCAATGCGTGATCAGCCATGAGCACGTCTATACCGAGCACAAGGTGATCGGCCAGCACGCCGCCAGCGACGACAATTCCGGCACCGCGGCCAGCGAGCTGAAATGCAGCGTCACCGGCATGTCGGGCTCGATGTTCTCCAAATTGATCACGCCGGCCGAGCAGCCGGTGAAGACGCAGCCGGAAGTCTGCAACCGCGCCAAGTACGAAGCGATCTGGCACAACGGCACCAACGTCACCGCAACCATCGTAGTGTACGGCTGGCTGCGCGACGGCCGATCGTTGTGGCAGCCCGGCGATGACGTTCACGTCTATTCGCCGATGGCGATGCTGGACATGCCGATGAAGATCCAGCGCGTCACCTTCACCCAGGATCGCAACACCGGCACCCTGACCAAGCTCGATGTGGTGGCGCCGTGGCTGCTGCGCGACAGCATGGGCTGGGATGTCCGCCACCCCAACCAGCCCGGCGGGCAGACCATCGGCGACCCGGCTGATCAAATCCGGCGAGACTTCGGCCCCATAAAGTTCAGATAAATGCCCCTGGATCTCACGCACCGTCATGCCGCGCGCGTAGAGGCTCAGGATTTTGTCGTCAAAGCCGTCGAAACGGGTCTGGCCCTTGGCGATCAATAGCGGCTCAAAGCTGCCGGCCCGGTCGCGTGGCACAGCTATGTCGATCTCGCCGTCCTCGGTCAGGATTGTCTTCGCGCTGGTTCCGTTACGGCTATTGCCGCTGCCGCGGCCAGCCGGGTCCCCCTTCTCGTAGCCAAGATGATCGCTCAGCTCCGCACCAAGCGCCCGCTCAATCAGCGCCTTCTTCAGCTGCTTGAAAAGCCCGTCTGCACCTGTGAGGTCTTCAGGCTTCTCATAGTTAGCAAGCAGTTGATCCAGCAGTTCAGGTGTAATCGTCGTGTCGGTCGTCATGTGAGTCTCCTCGGTAAGGTAAACTCACAGAAACCTGCTTACACATTCTTTCTGACACCCTCGGTGGCGTCGTACGCAATGTCCGCTCGATTACCTCAGCAACCTGATCGTCGTTGATGGTTCGAGGACGGCCGGGGCGAGCTTCGTCAAGCAGGCCATCACAGCGATCCCTCAAGAATCGGCGGCGCCACTTGCCAACGGTGTGTTCATGGATGCCGAGTTCGGCAGCTACAGACTTGCTTGGCAAGCCGTCTGCACACCGCAGGATCGCACGGCACCGCTCAGACAGCGACCGAGCTACACGATGACGACGAACTTGCCTCTCTAAATATGCTCGCTCTTGCAGACTCAGCACCAACGGTTCGATTGGCCGGCCTCTCACACCTGCATTCGCCACAAGCGCTCTCCTCTATAGAGATTCGCGCCATCATATAATGTGACGAACTTACGTTCCAGATGACTAGATCCAGTAGTCATCACCATTGCCAGGTGCCCTATCAATCAAGGCGCGAAACCCGCCATTCCAAACAAATCCAAGCTCGGGGTTCCAACGCACCAAGGCGGCGTAATCGTGTCCCGCTTGTCGGCTGTTGGCCTATCTGCGATCTCGGAGAATGCAAGAGACCAACATGGGCTTCGGAGTTGCTTTCGTCGGGCTCCTGGTCGTCGCGCTCCGGCGCATGGCCGCGCCGCGATAGAACCGTCGTTGCCCTCCCTATCGTGACGGTAACCATGGCTGTCGCGGACATATCCGCGGTTTCCCGAAATTGAGACCCAAACGCGACTTGCGCTGCTGTGCCGAAAGGGATGGCCGGGTTTACTTCGTTTCTGGATCGCTCTCCGCATCAGACCGGATATGCTCGGCAAGCAGCCGGCACTGGTCGCATGAGCGATATCGTTTCCACGCCGAAGCGCAGATCATTGTTCCGGCCGCGATGATGTCGCTGGTGGTTGTCAGCCTGCTTCTGCTTGCCTATTCGGTGGGCGCGCTCATCGCGGGCTGCGCCGGTGGCTGAACAGACCGTGCCAAGACAGGGCGTCTTTGACTCTCCGCATAGATGGATGGTTGCGATTCTTCTTCCAGTCACAAACCGCGGCCGCCGCAGCCTGTGCTTCGAAAGGATTCCTTCGAGATTCATCCGGTAGGCTCGAATGGCCCGGTTCAATCTCGCCTCCTTCGAAAGGGCCGCGCAGCCTTTTGGCCGACTGGTCAGCAGCTTCGCCAGCTTTGCCTTTCGACTGTCGGATTCAGCCTCGCACACAAGGTCTGGCCGGTGTCGGCGAGAGCCGCTTCAGCCAGTTCTATCGACACAAGCCGACCTCAGCTCCTGAGCCGGTTTTGCAGGGCCAGCCGACTGACCCTGAGGTTCTTAAGGTTCAGCAGGTCCGGCTGTCCTGTTGCCAATCGCCTGACCAGCTCCCGGGTGCCGTCCACGACAAAGACGCCGCAATCATAGGTGTTGCTCTGCTGGCGCATTGCGGCCCGTTGCGGTTTGGCCCCCAGCCGTCCTGCGAGCTCCGCTGCGGGCCCGTCATTATATCCCACCTGAGAGCCGTACCCATTGTCTACCATCAGAGAATCGTAGTAATGGGCAACCGGCGGCCTTGACCGATCGCTGCGATCAACCAGCAGCAGCGACCAGTGACTGCCGCGCCGCTCTATCTCCGCGCCGGCATCGTTTACCGGCAGGAACAGGAAGTCGTCTGTATGGCCAATCCAATTGAGTGCTTGTGCCGCGAGCGCGTCTGACCGCACCATTTGGGCTATCAGGGGATTCACGAACTGCGTCCGGGCGGCGAGATCCGGATTGCTCTCCTGCAACTCCTGTGTCAGGAGCTCATAGTCCCGCTGGATATGCTCGTTCGACAGCCAGTCCGTGGCACCTAGCACGCGTCCGCTGCGGCCGGCGGAAGAGGCGCCGGTAACTGACGTACCGGTCCGGGCATCTGGGACGGGGGAAGGGCGAGGATGATGGATGAATTGCGCATCGCGGCGTCCTCGCGTCCGCAATGTGATCGAGTAGGTCTCACCGTTGATGGAGACCTGCCTTGGGCCGCTGAACTGGGTCGGCAGGACGCCGATGTTATCCAGGGCATCGAGCAGGAAATCCGGCACCGGCCGGGAGCCATGCTGCCAATTCTCGCCGACGAGAGGTCCGATATCCTCAAGCTCCACAAGCGAGCCCGATGCGCCGACGACAAAGCCGGCAGGGCCGAGCACCGGCGGTGATTGAGCATCGTCGCGCAATTCGGATGGCGTCGGCGCATTCAGGTCAACGAAAGAGTCCAGACCCGCGTAGGTATTTGAACGAGCTCCGGCCAGGTGCGCTGGCGCAAAGTGAGCATCGTCGCGCAATTCGGATGGCGTCGGCGCATTCAGGTCAACGAAAGAGTCCAGACCCGCGTAGGTATTTGAACGAGCTCCGGCCAGGTGCGCTGGTGCAAAGTGAGCATCGTCGCGCAATTCGGATGGCGTCGGCGCATTCAGGTCAACGAAAGAGTCCAGACCCGCGTAGGTATTTGAACGAGCTCCGGCCAGGTGCGCTGGTGCAAAGTGAGCATCATCGCGCAATTCGGATGGCGTCGGCGCATTCAGGTCAACAAACGGCTCAAGGCCGGCGTAAGTGTCTGAGCGAGCCCTGGCAGTTGACGGTGACGCTGGTTCTTGCATCTCCTTCCTCAACAAAGCCCAAGCTCCCTCGCTCGGGGTGGCTGGGGTTGCGGGAAGCGCCTGCGACGGGCTGGGCCGCCCAGCGCCCAGCCCGGACGGCAAAGCCGGCTGCTCGCGGGCTTCTGGCCCTAGAGCATGGTTCGCCTCGACGAGTTTTAAGTAATTCCGAAGGTGCGCCAAATCGGGATCATATAGCCTGCGTTCAGTCAGTTTGAATGCAATCACATCGTCGCGCAGCGTAAATTCCTCCTTGTTGGAGCGGTTAAGTCGGCCAGCCATGCTCTCCCTGCCATTTTCTTTAAGCCACGCACCCAGGGTATGAAGACGTGCAGCCCGCTCCTGGGCAGACTTCCTTGGCTCAAGATTTTTCAAGGCCTGGTCGAGCGCGCCATCTATGAGGGCGGCGTCTTCGGGATAACGACCCAGATGGCATGAGCTACTTGCGCCGGATGCGCGCTCCACGTGCTGAAACTCGTCAATCATCTTCAACGCGGTCACGAGGGTTTTGTCGTTCGGACGCAACTTTTTAGCGCGCTTGATGCGTGACGCGTGATCTAGCCTGGCGATTGCGTGGCCCTCGCGGTTGAGCGCTTCAGAAAACGTGCGAAGGCTGCTGCTATAGATCACAACGGCCGCTGCGGGTCGCCTGCTGCTACGAGCTGCGCCCTCGATGAGGGCTTGGTCTTCGGCTGGAATACTCCGTTGCCGCCCACGCTGGGAACGGCCTGACGTACCACCGGGTTCAAGATACTCCCGAAGATAACGCAAGGCAGTAATAATTTTCCGGTTGTCGAATTTATTGGCGTGGGCTACCAGCGAATTGTGATCGAGCGCAGAAATCGATTGCCCATTACGTGCGAGATCCTCTCCAAGACCACGAAGAACCGTTACATAACCACCGACCGTTGCCGCGCTCAGTCCCCGGCGTTCACCTGCCGACCGAATGGCGTTGTCGATGATGGAGGCGTCTTCATTAGACAGATGGGGGGTGTATCGATCTCGATACACGGGCGCCGCTGGGACGGGAGCGGCATCGGCTTGTTGCACCTCATCCAAGCGTTGCTCAAAGCTCGGATGCCCTGCCTCGTCCGCTTGCCCCCCTGACCTTGCTTCGTCAAGGCGGGGTGATACCCACGTTGCCAGTCGGGGACTGAAAATATTGAATCTGTTCGGATCCATCGCGACCTCATTCGACTGGACTTCAGCAATGAGACAGCAGGCTACTGTCGCAACCTGACGAGAGGCTGACGTCGTGGAACCGGCGCTGCCAGCGGCGCCCCCAAAGCTCGCAATCCGAAGACTTTCAAAATCCGTCGTGCCTCAGTTTGAGATTTTTCCGGCCCACCAGATCGTCGTCCATTGGATTGGGGCCAAGGTCCGGGGTCAATTGAGCCACCAGATTGCAGGTGCGGCAATGAGAGCCCAGCGAGGAAGTTTCTGGCGAGCTTGTCACAGCGCTTGACATGTGGCGGAAGTCTTACTCATAGGTCAGAAATATAGGCGACATCTGGATGCTTGAAGAAGGAACGCACCAAAGCTGGTCTGTTGCCGATGTCGGCGAGCTGGGTGCGGACTCGGTCTTCCAATTTCTCGCCTGCGCGCAGCGGCCGGCGTGCATTGCCAGTGCGCTTGGCATGGCTCCATACGAGCTCGTCGGGATTCAAATCCGGGGCATATCCCGGAAGAAAGTGCAGCGTCAGCTTTCCCTGCGTGCTCGCCACGTAGTCCTTGACCACCGCCTTCTTGTGCGCGGGTAGCCCGTCCACAATCAGATGCAGCGCTTTCTTGCGGCGATACATCAGCTTCTTGAGCAGGTCCACGAACAGCTCGCCAGACAGTGCGCCCTTGTACGTCGC